>SLDI01000242.1:0-5105 GCA_007125385.1 Phycisphaeraceae bacterium
GGGGGGCGGGTTGTTGTGCCCCTGTTGAGAGGCGTTGAGCGCGTTGATCGAGGCCTGCGTTGACAAGCGGATGAGGGTGGGGGCGGAGGCGGCCGCGCGGCGGAGCACGGCTTGCCCTTCGGGTCAAGCCGTGGCACCCGGGGTTGTGAGCTTTCTGTGTAGGGTGGGTAGAGCGAAGCGATGGCCGGAGACGCAGGATCGTGGTCTTGGCAAGAGGACTCGCCAGGACCACGGCACGCGGCGTATGGACGGGTCAGCCCACCTCCCGGCTCTGGAACAGGGCCACGGCCACGGCCAGCACGACGCCGACGTAGAGCGCCGCGTAGGCGGTGACGGCGGCGAGGTGGCCCAGCGTGATGGGGTTGCCCTGGGTCAGGGCGTCGGCCGGCCAGAGGAACTGGAGGTTGGGCAGGACGAGGTAGGCGAGCTTGGCGATGAGGTAGAGCGCCTGCTGGCCGAGGCCGGCGTCCGCGGTGAAGATGGCGGCGAAGGTCTCGAACACCTGCGTGCCACGCGGCACGCCAAGCTCCTCGTCGACCCACTGGCTGAAGGAGTTGCTGACCAGCCCCAGCAGAAACGCGCCGACACAGATCATCAGCGTCATGATCTGGCCCAGGCGCGTCGACGCGGCGACAGCGATGGCGGTGAGGATCATCACCGCCTGGAAGACCATGACCAGGGCGATGGCGATCTGCGCCATGGACGGGTCGGCCTCGGGGTGCGCCAGGGTGGCCAGCGGCGACTGGAACCGCCAGTTGCTGTCGATCAGCAGGAGCATGGCCGCGGCCAGGCTCTGGGTCACCGCCAGCGAGCCGATGAACGTCGAGGTGAAGACCCACCGGTAGAGGTAGTTGCCCAGGCCGGCGAACGCCACGGCCGCGACGAGCGCGCCGCCCGTGAGCGTGAGCACGGGCATGTCCAGGCGATGGCTCGCGGTCTGCAGCACGCCATGGCGGACGGTGAAGGCGAAGACCAGGCTCAGCACGAAAAACGCCAGGGCGATGGCCCCGGCGACGCCCAGCAGCTTGCCCGCGACGAACAGCGGCCGGGCCACCGGCTTGGAGACGACGGTCAGCACCGTACGCGACTCGACCTCCGCGGCGAGCACGCCCGTGGCGGTGAACGCGGCCAGGAACAAGCCGACCAGAAACACCGTAGACAGACCCAGGTCGATCAGGATCTTGTTGTCGTCCTCGAACGTGTAGGCCGCCAGCGACACGTTCAGCGCCAGGGCGAGCATGCCCAGCAGGACCAGGACGGTGAAGATGGGCTGGCGGATGGCCTCGGTGAAGGTGTTGCGGGCGATGGTCAGCAGTTGTCCGGGCATAAGCGGGTCCGCGCGGTGTTCGGGATCGTCGGTCCCCATGATACGTGCTGGGGCGGCAGCGGGTTTGAGGGCGATGAGGGGCCGAGCCACTGGCGGACAGGCCGGCGGCGGCACCCGTTGGGGGAGGCGGAGGTTGAAAGTGGGCGATGACATGAGCGGAAAGGACCGATGAGCCAGGATCAACAGACCTATACGCGTGCGGCAAATGCGGCGCTGGTGGGGGTCGCGGCCCAGTTGGGGCTGGCGGTGTTCATGGCGCTGCTCGGGCTCTATGCCGAGTCAACCGCGCTGCACGCCGCGGCGCTGCATTTGTTCGGCGGGTTGCCGGCCTGGGCGATGCTGTGGGTGATCTACAACCAGCATCGCCTGGAGCGCATCGAGGCCCTCGAGGCCGAGCAGCTCGCCAAGGCCGACGCCCGCACGGCCGCGCTGTTCGAGGAGGCCGGCCAGCAGTTGCAGTTGGCGCGCCGGCGGCTGGAGAATCTGTACCGCTTCGGCCTGCCGACGGTCAGCGTGGCGATGTCGCTGTTCCTGCTGGCGGTGGGCGGGACGTGGCTGCTGCGCAGCTACCGGGCGCTCGACGCCGGCGAGCTGGAGGCGGCGGTGCTCGCCCCCACCGCCAGCGCGGGCGTGGTGGCGCTGCTGGCCGGCGTGATCGGATTCCTCGCGTTCCTGGTGGCGCGCTACGTCGCGGGCATGACCAGGGTGCCGGCCTGGACGCTGCTGCGCGGCGGCTCGGCGTACCTGATGGGCAACGCGGCCGTGGCCGTGCTGCTCTGCGCCGGCGCCGTGGTCGCCATGCTGGGCAACCACGTGGCCCTGGTGTGGCTGGCGCTGATCGTGCCCGCGGTCATGGTGATCCTGGGCCTGGAGATCCTCGTCGAGTTCCTCTTGGGGATGTACCGCCCGCGGCGGGCCGGCGAAACCGTGCGCCCGGCGTTCGACAGCCGCATCCTCGGGTGGCTGACCCGGCCCGAGTCGCTGGGCAAGATCGTCAGCGAAACGCTCAACTACCAGTTCGGCTTCGAGGTCTCGCGGAGCTGGTTCTATCGCCTGCTGGCGCGGGCGATCACCCCGCTGATCGCCTTTGCCGCCGTCGTGCTGCTGGCCGCCAGCTCGCTGGTGATCGTCGCGCCGCACGAGCAGGCCGTGATCACGGCGTTCGGCGGCCAGCCGCGCGTCGTCGAGCCCGGCGTCTGGTTCAAGTGGCCCTGGCCGATCGGCAAAGCCGAACGCTTCGACGCCTATCGCGTCAGGCAGATGATCCTCGGCTCCAAGGACGAGCACATCGAGCCCGACGTGGCGATCCTCTGGACCAACGAGCACGCCGGGCAGGAAGAGTTCATGCTCACCGCCCCGACGCACGTCCGCGGCGTGGACCTCGGCCCCGACACGCCGGTGGGCGAGTTGATCGGCGGGCAGATCGCGGTGGATTGGCGCATCCGCGACCTCGAAACCTACGCCCAGGTCGCCGGCGACCCGCAGCGCTGGCTGCGTCACATCGCCGAGCGGCAGGTCAGCCGCTATTTCTCGACCCGCACGGTGGACGAGCTGCTGACGGTGGATCGCCAGGTGATGGGCCGGCAGTTGCGCGACCGCATCCAGGCGGACGTCGACGCGGTGCGCCACGGCCCGCTCCAGGGGCTGGGGGTGGAGATCGTCTACGTCGGGGCGCTGGGCGTGCATCCGCCTCAGGACGCGGAGGTGGCGGCGACGTTTCACGAGCTGATCGGCGTGTTGCAGGAGAACGCCGTGGCCCTGGAAGACGCCCAGCGCGAGGCGATCGCGACACTGGCGGAGATGGCCGGCTCACACCACCAGGCGCTGCGCATCAGCGAGGCGATCGAGGAACTGGACCAGCGCCGGCTTCAGCTCGAGCAGCAGCGCCGCGCCGGCGAGCTCGATGAGCAGCAGCTCGAGCACCTCGCCGCTCAGGTGGCCGAGCAGCAACTGGCGATCGAGGCGCTGATGAACGAGGCGGGCGGGCGCGCCGCCCAGCTCATCCACGAGGCGCGGGCCGACCGCTGGGCCGAGTCCCTGCACGAGCAGGCCCGGGCCAACCGCATGCTCACGGAGCAGTCGGCCTACGAGCAGGCGCCGCGGTACTACGTCGCCCGGCGATACTTCCAGGCCCTGGCCGAGGGCCTGCGCGACCGCCGCAAGGTGCTGATCCTGGCCGAGCAGGAGCAGGCGGCGACGATCCGCCTCCAGCTCGAAGACGCCGACAGCGCCCTGGACTTTCTCAACAGGGATTGACGAACCACGCATCGGAACGCACGCCGCCCGTGGCACCGGGCAACGAACGACCAGGCCCGCAACAAGCCCAACGGCATACGGAGATCGAGTACGCGATGAAGAACCAGTTGACGCTTTTGATCGGCATCGTGCTGCTGGCCGTGCTGCTGTCGTACATGTTCACCTACCAGGTGCGCTACGACGAGGTGGCCGTGCTGACCACTTTCGACCGCGCCGCGGCACCGGCGCGCGACGCGGCGACGGGCGAGGTCGAGCTGGACCCGACGACCGGCCGGCCCACCGACCCCGGCTCGCTGCGCTACGAGCCGGGGCTCTACTTCAAGGCCCCCTGGCCGATCCAGAAGGTGCGCAAGTACCCGCGCACGATCCAGCTCGTCGAGGACCAGCTCGAGCAGTTGACGACCGCCGACGGCTTCTCGGTGGTCGTCAAGGCGTACCTCGTCTGGCGCATCGACGACCCCTACGCCTTCTTCCAGAACCTGGAAAACGTGGAGAACGCCCGGCGGACGCTGCGGCAGATGATGCGCGACGCCCGCGGCGTGATCTCCAGCTACGCCTTCGAGGATCTGGTCAACGCCGACCCGGACGAGCTCCAGCTCGCCGAGATCGAGCAGGCCATGGCCGAGCGCCTGCGCGGCGAGCTGGCGCGGGCGAACTACGGCGTGCGGATCGATCAGGTGGGCATCCGCCGGGTGCTGCTGCCCGAGGACGTGACCGAGCAGGTCTTCGCCCGCATGCGCTCGACACGCCAGCGGATGGCCGAGGCCGCACGCAGCGAGGGCCAGGCCCAGGCGGCGACCATCCGCAGCGAGGCCGAGAGCGCCCGCGAGCGGATCCTGGCCTTCGCGCGTCGGCGGGCGCAGGCGATCCGCGACGAGGGCACACGCGAGGCGGCGCGCTACTTCGCGGCCTTTGACGAGGACGAGGATTTCGCCATCTTCCTGCGGCACATCGACAGCCTCGAGCGCATGCTGCCGCACAACACGACGATCATCCTCGACGCCGGAACGCTGGACATGTTCAACCTCTTCCGCACCGAGCCCGGGCAGATGCCCCGCCCCGCGGGCCTGGACGCCCCGGGCGACCTCGAGGCGCTGCAGCGCCAGCTCGACCAGGCCGAGCCGACCTCCACCCCCCTGGGCGCGACGCGCGGCGATGACGGGGAGGGCGGCTGATGGCTGAGCAGCAGATCAAGAACCCGTTCATGCACCAGCATGACGAGCATGACCACGACCATCATCACCATCACGAGGATGATGGCGAGATGCTCCAGGACCTCGACCCGGCCCAGCAGTCGCTCGCCGACGCGCTGCGCGTCAGCTTCAACATCCTGAAGGTGATCATGGTGCTGCTGCTGGGGGCCTACTTTCTCAGCGGCGTGTTCCGCGTCGAGGAAGGCACCCGGGCGGTGCGGCTGCAGTTCGGGCAGATCGCCGGCGACGAGATCGCCCGCGTCTACGAGCCCGGCTGGTACTTCGGCTGGCCTTACCCGATCGAGGAGAAGCTGCACATCCCGGTGACC
>SLDI01000534.1:0-5094 GCA_007125385.1 Phycisphaeraceae bacterium
CGCCTGGGCGGACGTGCCGGCGGGTAGCGCGGGCTGGAGCGATCGCCCAGCGCCGCGGTGCCGGGCAGCGGACGGTCGGCCGTGGGCGTGGCCGGGGCTTGCTGGTCTGACACGGGAGTGGATCCAAATCAGGCGGGGCCCCCGCCGCCACGAGCGAGTGTAGCAGATCGTCAAATGCACGATCTGGCCTGCAATTTCACGATCCAGCGGGCCTGGCGCGGCTGCCGGCGGGCCGCGAAATCCGGATTAACTCTGGCATCCTCCCCCGTCGCGTGCATAATGGGAGGGCTCACAAATCTGGAGGAGGAGCCCCATGTCGCGTATCACCGTCCGTCGTCCCGTCCCGGCCATGCTCGCCGCCGCCCTGGCGACCCTCGCCCTGGCCCTGCCCGCCCACGCCCAGAGCGACTGGGACGCCTACATGCTCCAGCTCATCAACCGCGCCCGCACCGACCCGGCGACGGAGAACGCCATCCACGGCAGCAGCTACAACCACCCCGCCGTCACCCCGCTGGCCTACGACCTGAACGTCGCCGACGCCGCGGCCGGGCACACCAACTGGATCCACCTGAACATCGACAACCCCGACCTGACCGCCGAGCTCGCCCCGCGCTCGTTCTCCCACTACCAGACGCACGACGGCCAGCCCGGCGGGACCGCGCTGACCGGCTCGCCGGGGTACACGGGCGCGGGCATCGGCGAGCGCATCACCGCCGCGGGCTTCGACTGGTCCGCCGCACGCGAGAACCTCGCCGCCGCCTGGAGCAGCACGCCCATCCCCATCGACGCCGAACGGATCGAGGAGACCCACGAAGGCCTCTGGCACAGCGAAGGCCACCGCTTCAACATCATGGCCGACAACGTCCGGCTCTTCGGCTTCAGCGCCGAAACCCGCCCCGTCACCCCGGACGCGGACAACGCCTTCCCCTCCTGGACCAACAACTTCTACACGGCCACCCAGAAGTTCGCCCGCCCGCAGTACTGGAACAGCCCGGACCAGTACGCCTTCGGCCTGATCTACCGCGACCTGGACGGCTCCGGCGACTGGACCCCGCGCCAGGCCGGCGACCCGCTGCGAGAAGGCCTGGCCGGCGTGGACTTCGACGTCTTCGCCGCCGGCTCCGGGACGGTCATCAGCTCCGGCACCACCATGGCCAACGGTGCCTTCACCGTGGCGCTGGAGCCCGGTGACTACGACCTGCGCTTCGCCGGGGCCGAGATGCCCGGCGGGCAATGGTGGATCGAGGATTTCAACGTCGCCAGCGAGTGGAACACCGATTTGGGCCTGATCGACATCCCCGAGCCGACGCTGCTGGTGGGCGACATGAACCTTGACGGCGTCGTGGACACCGGCGACGTGGCGGCGTTCGTGCTGGCGCTGACCGACGCGTCAAGCTACGTGAGCCAGTTCGGCGTGGACGCGGCAACGATGGTCGAGCTCGGCGACATCAACGGCGACGGGGCGTTCGACACCGGCGACGTGGCGCCGTTCGTGCAGTTGCTGGTGGGCGGCGACACGCAGACGGTGGCGGGGGTGGCGAGCGTGCCCGAGCCGGGCGTGGCGGCGGTGATGGTGCTGGGGTTGATGGTGGGGGGGCTGCGGCGGCGGTGGAGGTTCGGCGACTGTCGATCCCGCCACAGAGGCTACGATCCGACTTTGGGGGACGCGAGGTGGCAATTCGTGCGAACAGCGTCACACAATTGTATCAACGCCGAATCAAGCCGCCGAAACGAACGCATGCCACGCTGACGGATGGCATCAAGGTCAACAAGCCGAGTCAACATCGCTTGGTCTCGAGTCGGACTGTACCCGTGTGCCATCTGCCGCTTGAGCCAGCCCTTTGCATCACGGTGGTGGACTTCCAAGTCTCCGTCTGGAGGCAAACAGTTTGCACTCAACGCAAGTCGGCCATCTTCAAGGCTCCGCCCCGCCAATGATTCAGCGCCGGCTACAAGCCAAGATTCATACTCCTGGCATGCGAATACAACAGCTAGCGAGAATGTGTCTCCGGCGTTGAGATGGACGACAGCACTCGACGCCAATTCGGCAGCCACGGTCGCAGCACAAAACGGTTGATCGGTTCCGGGTGGGAAGTACTTGGCGTCTCCGTCTAACACAACCAAGGCGGCGCCGGTGTTCGGGCGCTTGAGTGCATATTGAAGTCTTCGAATCCACGTGTCGTATGATCCAGCCCGCATCAGGGAGCAGACGTGTCCCAGGCGAATTACGTTCTCGTCGAGGTAGATCGCATCCCAGCCGTCGTGTTCGGTGATGAGTCGCTTGGCCAGGACCGGCAATGCCTCATGATCACCCTGGCCCTCGCCCAGGATTACCAATCGTTTCTGCATCAACGTGCACCTTGCGAATCGGCCGACGACGCGGCGCGTGCTGGGTCTACCGTGAGTAGTTCACCCGTGGAAATCAGGTTGTCGTGAACACCGTTTCTCTGTTCCGGCGCCACTTTCCCAATGATGGTTCGCCCATTCCACAACTCGACAACTCGAAGACACTCCACATTGAACTGGTCAAGTAGGTTAGGGCTATGCGTGGTCAGAATGATCTGGCCGCGATTCGCGTCCGGTGCTGTCTCAAATTCGTCGGCCAGAAGCGCAAGCGCTCCAGGATAAATGCCGTTCTCCGGTTCCTCAAACACGTTGACTAATTTCGGAGGCAATTGGTAAATCGCGAGTAGATGCGCGTAAAATCGGCGGAAGCCGTCCGATTCCTGAGACAAATCCAGCGCCAGAACTTTATCGTTGGCCCGATGCCCTACGGTTGCCGTCTTCGGCTCCGTAATCGAATCCAGTTCGACAGATACGACGGTTTCATTGATTTTTGCCAGCGAGGCTGCGATGGCTCGGCGGACCTGCGGCTGATGAAGGTTTTGCGCAATGTCCCGCATTACCTTGAGATAGTTTGAACCATCATCTCTCAGCCCAGCCAGTACGTTGTTGATGGCTTGTTGCGGGTTAGAGGCTCCGCCCTTCAGTGGCCCCCAAATACTCGTCGGGAAACTGTAATATCCTATACCGCTTGACAATGCCGTGTAGGCCTGTACGGCACTTTCAAGGTTTGGCAAGCGAGCGAGTGCTAATCCTTTTCCGGGCGGCGGCGGATTCACTACATTTGGGGTAGTGACCCATTGCCAACCTCGCCCCTCAACACGAGCACGGTGAAAAATCTCATCATCATCTATGGCCAACCGCTCGGAATCAGCGGTTACTTCTCCCCTGCGGTATTGCGCGAATCTCAAATCGTATCGGTACTTCAAAGAATCGCCTACTCCGAACTCAACCTCGAAAGCGAGTTCGGATGGGTTTTCGTCCACACTGATCAAGTGCTTCCAACCACCCTCGATCTCCGGTGCGGCTTTTTCGTTCAGCAGGAAATTACGGAGAAATCGCAACGACTGTACAAAGGCAGATTTTCCGGTGCCGCTACGACCGACCAACACGGTTACCGGTTCGAGCTCGACGGTAACATCGTACAGGCTCTTGAATCCCAGAATCCTGATCTTGTGGATCATAGCAAGGGCCTCAGTGGAGGTGCGTTAAACCGAAGCTTTCGGAATCCATTCTAGGCAATTCCTCACGCCACCCCCGCCGTCCCCGTCCTGATCGCCTCGCTCACGTACTCGCGCGGGTCCGTCACGTAGCCGGTCAACGCGCTCGCCGCCACCGTCAGCGGGCTGGCCAGGTACACCCCCGCCTGCTTGTGGCCCATCCGGCCCGGGAAATTCCGGTTCGTCGTGCTGATGCACGTCTTGGGCTCGTTCAGCCGGCCGAACGTGTCCACCGGCCCGCCCAGGCACGCGGCGCAGCTCGAGGCACCGATCAAACAGTTCGCGTCCTCCAGCACCTCCTGGATGGACTTCTCGCCCGGGCCCTTGGCCTCGCCGTAGATGTTCAGCCGCTTCATGTCCGCGTGCACCTCCGTCGAGCCGGGCACCACGAACGTGGGGATCTTCACCTCGCGGCCCTCAAGCACGCGGGCGACAAAGATCATGTCCGTGATCTTGCCGCCCGTGCATGAGCCCACGTACGCCTGGTCCAGCTTCACGTCGCTGCACTCGCGGACCGTCGCCCGGTTGTCCGGGCTGTGCGGCTTGGCGACCAGCGGCTCCAGCGCGGCGAGGTCCCACTCACGCTCATACACATACTCGGCCCCGGGGTCGTCGGCGTACACCGTCCAGTCCGGCGTCGTCGAGCGGGCGCGGACGTACTCCAGCGTCTTCTCGTCCACGTCGCACACGCCGTTCTTGCCGCCCGCCTCGATGACCATGTTCGTCAGCGTCATGCGGTCTTCGAGGCTCAGGCTGCGGATGCCGTCGCCCGCGAAGTAGAGCGTCTTGTACGTCCCGCCCGAGACCGTGATGTCCCCGATCACCGCGAGGATCAGATCCTTGGCGGTCAGGTAAGGCGGAATCTCGCCGTGGAAGGTGAACTTCATCGTCGGCGGGACCTTCATCCACGTCTTGCCGGTGCCGAGGGTGAAGGCGGCGTCGGTGTTACCCATGCCGGTGGCGATCTGGCCGAACGCCCCCGCGGTGCATGAGTGCGAGTCGGTGCCCAGCAGGATCTCGCCGGGGCGGACGTGGCCCTCCTCGGGCAGGGCCTTGTGGCAGACGCCCTTGTAGCTGGTGTTGCTCGGGTCGTTGTAGGGGTTGGGCATGCCCGATTCGCCGGAGATGATGAACTCCGGGTCGTAGTAGTAGGGAAGCTGCTGCTCCTTGACGAAGTCGCGCAGGATCTGGATGTTGCGGTGGCACTTCTGCTCGGCGGTAAAGATGTAATGGTCCGGGATGATCACCACGCGCTGGCGGTCCCACACCTTGGCGTCCTTGCCGAACTGCTCCTTGAAGATGCCGATGGTCCCCGGGCCGCACACGTCGTGGGTCATGAGGATGTCGACGTCGACCCAGACGTTTTCGCCGGGGGTGACCTCGGCCCGGCCGGCGTGGGCGGCGAGGATCTTTTCGGTCATGGTCATGGGTCGGGGCATGGGGTGTCTCCTGGAGGGGGCCGAGCCGGGCATTTTAGCCCGTCGTGGGGGAGCGCACCAGCGGCGCGGGGCGGCGAGGGCTGATTTCGGAG
>SLDI01000214.1:0-5087 GCA_007125385.1 Phycisphaeraceae bacterium
ATTCACAGGCATCGCCGCGCATGGACATGCGCTGCGATGCCCCCGCCACGCGCCCCCCCGCCACGCGCACCCCGACCACGGACGATCCCGGCGACGGTGACGGGGTCGCGTCGGGCGGCGGCGAGGAGGCGTTGCGTCGGGACGTGTACGAGCTGGCCGACCAGGGCCTGGCCGCGCCGCAGATCGCGCGTCGGCTGGATGAGCACGTGGGCAAGATCGAGCTGGTGCTGGCGTTGCGGCGGGCGTGAGGCACGCGGCCACGCCCGACCTGAGCGACCGCGGAAGGGCGCGACCGCCGCGTCGTCCGCGGCTTTGCCCGTCCGCGGGGCGCGGTGTAGAGTCCATCGCCAGCACCCTCGACAATGGAGGCCTCGCCATGCTCCACGGCGCCTTTACCGCGATGATCACCCCGTTCGCCGACGGCCGCGTCGACGAGGCGCGCCTGCGCGACCACGTCGCGTTTCAGATTGACGAAGGGATCGACGGGCTGGTGCCGGTGGGCACGACGGGCGAGTCGCCGACGCTCAGCCACGCGGAGCACCGGCAGGTCATCGAGCAGGTGGTCGACGCGGCCGGCGGTCGCGTGCCCGTGATCGCGGGGACGGGGTCGAACGCGACGGCCGAGGCGCTGGACTTTACCCGTCACGCCCGCGAGGTGGGGGCCAGCGCTGCGCTGATGGTCAACCCCTACTACAACAAGCCCACGCAGGAGGGGCTGTACCGCCACTTCATGACGGTCGCCGACGCGGTGGAGATCCCGATCGTGCTCTACAACATCCCGGGGCGCACGGGGATCGCGTTGACGGCGGCGACGGTCGCGCGCCTGGCCGAGCATGACAACATCGTGGCGATCAAGGAGGCGACCGCGTCGATGGACATGGCCTCGGAGATCGCGGCGTTGTGCCCCGGCGACCGGATGACGATCCTCTCGGGCGACGACTCGCTGACGCTGCCGCTGATGGCCATCGGGGCGCGCGGGGTGATCAGCGTGCTGTCGAATCTGATTCCGGGGCGGATCAAGGCGATGGTGGACGCGGCGGCCGAGGGCGACTTCACCAGCGCCCGGCACCAGCACGTGGAGCTGTTTCCGCTGTTCAAGGCGATGTTTCTGGAGACGAACCCGATCCCGATCAAGACGGCGATGGCGATCGTCGGCCGGGACAGTGGCGAGCTTCGCCTGCCCTTGTGCGAGATGGCGGGCGAGACGCGGGAGCAGCTCGAGGCGACGCTGCGCGAGGCGGCGCTGCTGGGCCAGCGGGTGGGGTGAGGGGCGGGATTCAAGGTTCGTCCGCCAATTCCGGGGCCGGCGTGACAATGGCACCGCGGAGGGGCGCTGGGTTGCAGGAGCGCAGCGGAACCCGTGGATGATGTGCCCATGAAACGTCCTGCCCGGCAGGGGCAGAGGCAGCATGCCAGGGGGCATCGCCTCCGCCACGGAGCCGTCACGCCGACAGCCACTGACAAGGCCGAGGACGGCCTTGTCAGTGGCACCCAAGGCCGTGAACTCTGGTTGTAGGGTGGGTACCCACCGGTTGCGCGGGGCTCCACGGCAAAACTGGTGGGTTTCGCTTCGCTCTACCCACCCGACAGCCGGACGCGACGCGCTTTCGCAATCTGGTGAGCACTAACCCGGAACGCTATCGCATCATCTCGTTCACGTACCCGCACTCCGGGCACGTCCCTGACGCACTGCCACGCATGTCGTAGCCGCAGGCAAAGCACAATAGCCGCTCTGCCGTGCGCTTCAGGAACCGCCGGCTCACCTTGCGGTCATACCAGCGGCTCCAACGCAACAACAGCAGCGTCGCGACGATGCCGACGGCCAGAAACACCACCTGCTCGACCATCTCACGCCGGCTGACCGGCGCGGCACCTGGAATCCACAACCCCAGCACCACCGCAATGAAGCCCACCACGGTCACACAGCCCACCAGCCCCACCGGAAGCCAGACCAGCGCCGAAAGGCTCGCCCACTCCTGACGTGGAGATTTTCGTCGCGACACCGGCCCTTCCTGCGCCCGCCACCACGGCCCGATCAACACATGCAAACAAACCAGCATCGCCCAGGCGAACACGCTGTACTGCGCCACGTGTGCGATCACCCGCCCGTACGCGCTCGATGGCGACAGCCCGATCGCGATTACGAGTATCCCCGAGGCGACACCCACGATCGCCAACACGTAGCCATACCCGATCAACCTCAGGCCAAGATGGCGCTTCATCACAAGTTTCTCCCGGCGATGGATGCCACGGACAAGGCCGTCCGCGGCCTTATCCGTGCGTGACGCGATTAGGATGCGTCACGCCGGACCGGGGCAGGGAGCCTCGGCACACCCTCGACGTACGGTTACGTTTACGACGCGCGGGCGCCGCGTCGCCCGGGGGGCGACGGCTAACGCGGCGCATCCTGCCGAATGGCCGCGGGGACCGGGTGGCCGCACTCCGGGCACGTTGGCGAGCGCACGCCGTACAACAGATACCCGCAGCCTTGACACAGCCACGGACTTGCCTGCGCCGGCGGATGCGAGATCAGCCAGCCCGTGACGATCACGCTCGCCACCAGGTGAACGGCGCCGAGCACCGTGAAGGGCATCCGCGCCGCGGGTGGTCCCGATTGAAACATCTGCAAGGCCGGTCACTGACCTCAACCCAGTCGGGTGTGCATGGGGCACCACGCCGGCGACGGGTGCGGCGCACCCGGGGGATGCACGATCCTGCGGTGACAGCCACCTGCCACAGTGCAGGCATTGCGTCCGCTCGCGCGCGTCGTCCGGGCCGTCGCCCATCGCTCATCCCCCATAAGGCCCCATCGCGTCGTAGACCAGGCGCACCTTCGCCGGTGACCTGCCGTGCTCTTCGAAGATCAGCAGCTCGTTCTCGCCATCCGTGCGCAGCCACGGCTCGGGCAGGTAGTAGCGCTGCTGCGGGCCCACGGCCTTTCCCGTGGCGGTGGCGACGAAATAGCGCCCCACGTTGTGGCCGTTGAGATAGATCTGCCCCTTGGTCAACCCGTGCGGCTCGAGCCACAAGGCCGCGCTCACGTCCCGGAGCTCAAAGCGTGTGCGATACCAACAGGGAAGCGCGTCGGCACTGCCCCCTGCCGAGGGCGCCCTGCCGGCTGCTTTATCAAAGGCCTCATCGCCCGGCGGGCCCCACGGGGTGAACGCCCACGCCCCGCGGGCGGTGACGGCCTCGGTGGCTTCGTAGAGCTTGATGTGCCTGGCCCACTCGATTTTGCCCGGCAGCGGGGCGAACAGGGCGAGACTGAGCTCGTTTCGGCCGCGCTTGACCGGCCCGGCGCCGGGCTCGAGCAGCAGGCGCTCGTACCCGGCTGAGGCCTCGGGGTGGTAATACGCGACGGGCTGATCGTTGACCCTCCACACCCCCGCCAGGGGCAGGCTTTCGACGTCGACGATCACCGGTTGCGTGCCCTTGGGCTTGATCTGCCATGTGACGCGCTGGGCCTGGCCTCGCTCGCCCCGCCGACACCACGGCATGTACCCGCCCAGCTCGAAGGGGTCGGGCGCGGCGGACGCGTGCACCTTCGCCTGGCCCAGGGCCAGGGGTGTGACCTTGTAGAGGTGGCTGACCAGGCCTGTGGGCTGGCCGAGGTGCGTGCCGATGTTGTGCCGGCCGAGGTTGTCGGCGAGGAGGACGATGTCGCCGGCGAGGCGCAGGTTGACCGGGCCGCGCTCCGCGCCCGGGCCCAGGCCCAGCAGGCCGACCGGCCTGGCCTTGCTGAACACGTGGAGGCGATCGCCGCCGAGCGGCGCCATCATGCGTCCGGCCTTCGCCTGGCCGACGCCGATGCGATACCACCCGTAGCCGAAGCGCTGGCCGAGGGCTTCGAGCGAGGCGGGGCCGTCGATTCTGGTGAACGCTGAAGCCGAGCCGTCGAGCAGGTTGTCGAGGGGGGCGCGCTGCCAATGACTCAAGCGTGGGGGCGTGGGCTTTCGCCTGCGGGTCACGGTCTCGCGCTGGACCTGGCCGTGGCTGTCGATGCGCCATCGCTGTGTCCAGCCGGGGCGGGGCAGGGGCTGGCCGTCGTCGTCGAGGCCGGCGGCGCCGACCACGAGGCCGGCCTTGTCGAGGTAGGCGGCGTCGACCTGCTGCTCGTTGAGGACGACGAGGGTGACGCCCTCGTGGTGGTCGACGAGCGGCTGGCGGGCGGTGGGGACCTGGACGTGGAGTCGGGCGTCGTCGAGGCTGACGACGCCGTCGGCGCCGGCGGGGCCGAAGAGCACGAGCATGCGTCGATCGACGAAGGCCCAGGGGCGGAGGTTGGTGAAGTCGAGGGTGCCGACGGGGCCGAGGTTGACGTTCAGCAGCAGCCAGGCGACGGCGTCGCGGCCCAGGGGCACGTCCATGGTCAGGCCGTTGGGCAGCATGACGTTGACGGCCGCGGGCTTGGTGCGCCCCGGTTCCGGTCGCAGGAGGTAGACGGCGTCGCCCTGTGTGCCGGGGACGTGGATGACGCTGACGTCGGCGCCGGGCTGGTCGGGGGTGATCACGGTCGGGCCGCGGCCGGGCTCGAGGTGGGCGAGGACGTGGCTGAACTGGCTGGCGAAGGTGGAGACGCGTTTGACGGCGTCGAACTTGGGTCCGCGGCCGCCGGCTTCGAGCAGGGGGGCGTCGTAGTCGTAGCTGGTGGTGACGAAGGCGTCGGGTCGGGCGTTGACCCGGCCGCCGGTGAAGGCGAAGTTGGTTCCGCCGTGAAACATGTAGAGGTTGTACTGTCCGCCGGCGGCGAGCATCTCGACGAGGCGATGCTCGACGTCTTCGGGGGAGTCGTCGTCGCCGCGGGGCTCGGCCCACCAGTCGGCGCGGCCGGTCCAGAACTCGGCGACGAGGCGCGGGGCGTCGGGCTGGACGACGCCGAGCTGGCGCAGGTGCTGGGCGAGGTGATGTTTGGCGTTCCAGGTGTCGATGGTGCCCTCGACGCGCTGCCAGAGGTTGTTGCAGTTGGTCAGGGGCACCTCGCAGCCGTTCTCGCGGAGGTAGCGTGCGAGCTCGCGGAGGTAGGCGTGGGCCTGCTCGTCGTGTTGGCAGAACCACTCGTTCTCGACCTGGAGCATGAGGATGGGCCC
>SLDI01000073.1:0-5081 GCA_007125385.1 Phycisphaeraceae bacterium
AGGGCCACCTTCGCCTTGAAATCCGCTGACAACTGTCGTCGCTTGCGTGCCATCCTGTTCGACTCCTGTTCGGAACCGAACCCACCTTAACGACGCGCCCAGTTTTTGGGGAGTATTACAGGGACCGCCCGCAGCGGCGGCACGGGGGAGGAGGAATTATTTTCTGTTCTGGGTGTCGCCGTCCGTGACGATGGATTATCATGGGGGGCGTCCTTTCTCGTAGCGGAACTCGCAGGCCATCCGTCGCTCAAACGCCGGCCGCGGTTCCGTGCGCCGTGTGTCACACCAGGCCGGCCTCCTGGAGGCGGCGCTTGGCCGTGGTGTGCTCGGTGGTGCGGGTCGGCGTCGGCGGCTGAGGATCAGGGCCCCCGGCGGCGGCGGCCTCAAAATGTTCGATGTCAGCGGCCGTGAGCTGGTCGATGAAGTCGGACACCCACTTCGCCGTGGTGAACACGCGACGCCCGACTCGAACGTGACGAAGGCGAACCCGTCGGCCCGAGCGAGCGAGTACGCCTTGCCGGGCCCATCTCCACAGACAGTTTGCCGACGGGTTGCCCGGGGCGTGGGCGGCCGCCTCGGCGAGAGTGATGTGACGATCGTTCGCGGAGTTGGTGGCGGTTGAGCTCATGTCCCCTAGATAACATGAGCCCTCGCGCGATTGCAGTTAGTCACGCACAGAACACCACTTAATGCACCTTATGACATAATTTGTCATGGTCGGCGGTATGAGCGCAACCCCGCGATTGCCTCGTCCACCTTGTGCGGCGATTTGTAGTATCGACGCAGATACGCCCGCTGGCTCTGCTCGTCCGCGTCGTTGAACATGTGAATACTGGCCCACAGCACCTCATCGGGCAAGACCTGCGCCCCCCTGCCGTACGTTTCCTGGAACCATGCCTTGGGAACAAGCCGCCGGCCCGCGATCTTCTCGGACGGGATGTGCCCTTCGGTAATGAGGCGCCGCACCGAACGCTCGCTGAGCCGGATGCACATGGCCACTTGCTTGACCGACATGTACTTGGACATTTGCTTGCCCCTGTGCGAAGCGGGCCAGCCGGCCAGCCAGCGAGTCGCAGGGGCAAGCGATTCGCCGGCGGCCGGCCGTTCACCGGGTCATGACTCCCGGCGCCCGCGGCCTCGATCCTACCACGTCATCCCACCTTCCCGATCACGTCCTTCGCCTTGGCGACGTTCGCCTCGGCGTAGACCTCCGTGACGGTCGAGCCCAGCCTGTGCCCGAGGATGGTCTGGGCGACGTCGATGCCATGCTCGGCCCGCAGCCGCGATGCGGCGTTGTGGCGCAACCTACCCGGCGACCAGCGCGGCACGGCGGCCTTGTCGCAGGCGCGATGGATGGCGCGGCGGTAGGTGTCCGTGGTGTAGGCCGTGCGGATGCGCCGCTGCGTCCGGCGCGGCGTCGGCTGCTGATTCGGCCGCCGGCGGGCATGGGCATCTGCGGCCCTGGCTTCGCCGTGTCCCTCGCGCGGGGGGAACAGCGGGGTCGTCGCCTGCCTGCTCAGCCGGCGCTGGATGATGGCCTGGGCGGCGGGCCCGATGAAGATGACGCGCTCGTGGCCGTGGTGGCTGCCCTTGTGGCCGGCCGGGCGATACTCCCAGACCGGGCCGCTACGGTCGATGTCGATGGCCCGCATGCGGCACAGCTCGTCGGGCCGGCAGCCGGTCAGGAGCTGCACGTCGATCATGTCGCGGATGGTGGCGGAGACGCAGGCCCGCACCGCCTCGACGTGTGCCTCGGGGGCGGGGCGCACGGGATCCTTCTCGGGTGCGGCGCTGCGCCCGCGCTTCAGCCCCGCCACCGCCTGGAGGGCTGGGTACACGCCACTGGGCACCAGCTCGTGGCTCGTGCCCCACTTGAACACCTGCCGGACACGGGCGACCTGGGCGTTGATCCAGGTGCGCGACCAGCCGGTTTCGAGCATCCGCTGCCGGACGGCCCGCAGGTGCCGCGGCCCGAACTCCGCCACCGGCATATCGGCGTACAGCGCCAGCAGCGGGGCGATGGCGCGGTCGAAGTTGTCCTGCTCGGTGGTCGGGGTGCCGTCGTGCTTGACGTAGTAGGTGGCGGCGTGGCTGCGGAAGCGGTCGACGAGCACGGCGACGGTGATGATCTCGCGATCGCCGATGGGACTGCGCCGGCCGTTGCTCAGCCACTCGGCGATGGCTCGCTCGTAGCGCTGCTGGGCCTCGGACGTGCCCCAGCGCATGGTACCTTGCGGCCATCGAGCACGACGAAAGCGCGGTCCGGGCGGCCTTTTTCCTTCTGACGACGGAGTTTCGGGACGGCTTTTTTGAGGGTGGGCACGGCTCGCTCCTCGGGCTCAAACGTACCCGTGGGTACGTTTATGGTCCGGGCTTACGGCCGCGCCGTCGGTTGACGGGTAATCGCAACTCGCGATTTCAGCCTGACTTTGGGAAATCGGGGTGACTGGATTCGAACCAGCGACCTCACGCCCCCCAGACGTGCGCTCTAACCAAGCTGAGCTACACCCCGTTCACACAGCAGTCTACTCCCCGCTACGCCCACCGACAACCACCGGGCGATCCGCGGCGACACGGCCGGGCTCGCATGCTCCGCGGACCGCACGGCCCGCGGCGGGGCGGCTCACGCCCTGAGCAGGCCCCGACCCGTCAGCAGCTCGATCACCTGCTCCACCTCCTGCTCAAGCGTCAACTGGTCGGTGCGCAGGTGCAACTCCGGCTTCTCGGGAGCCTCGTAAGGGTCGTCGATGCCCGTGAAGCCCTTGAGCTCGCCGGCGCGGGCCTTCTTGTACAGGCCCTTGGGGTCGCGCTTCTCCGCTTCCTCCAGCGGCACGTCCACGTAGACCTCCAGGAACGGCAAGTCCGCCTCGTCGTGCAGTTGGCGCACCAGGTCGCGATCGACGCGGTAAGGGCTGATGAAGCTGGTGATGCAGATGATCCCGGCGTCGGCGAAGAGCTTGGCAACCTCGCCGATGCGGCGAATGTTCTCGGCCCGGTCCTCGGCCGAGAAACCCAGGTTCTTGTTCAGCCCGTGGCGGACGTTGTCGCCGTCGAGGCGATAGGCCAGCTTGCCCTGCCGGATCAGGGCCTGCTCCACGGCCACGGCCACCGTGCTCTTGCCGCTGCCCGAGAGCCCGGTCATCCAGATCGTGGCGCCTTTCTGCTTCAGCGCCTGGGCCCGCTGGGCGCGGTCGACCTCACCCTCATGCCAGGTGATGTTGGTGGCCTTCTGCTCGCTCATCGTCGGCTTGCTCCTTGGATTGGTGGGTAAGTCGTTGCAGGTGACGGGGAAAGAGGCATCCTAGCGTCCGCAGGCAACGGTGCAAGGCCGCCGGCGTCCCCGGCCGCTCGCGCTTCGTGGCGCGATAGAATCCCTGTCATGTTCGACCCCCACGCCCTGCCCGTGCCCGACCTCGGGCTGAGCTGCCTGAACTGCGGCTCCGCCCTGGCCGGGCTCGATCAGCACCGCTGCCCCGAGTGCGGCCGGGGCTTCAGCCTCGACGAGTACATCCCCCCGGGCGACTGCCCGCCGCTGATCGCCGGCGGCGAGGAGGTCCGCGACACGCCGGAGATCCGCGACCTGCTCTTCGTCTACCAGATTCCCTACGTCCAGCTCGCCGAGCCGATGTCGGACCTCTTCGGCGGCGCCGGCTTCTGGCCGATCACCAGCCGCCGGCGGCGCATCGGCGTGCCGCGCGACCACTATCTCCAGGCGATCGACCTTGTCCGCCGGCTGCGCCTCGACGAGCCGCTGCCGCCCGCCCCGCCCGCGGCCCGGCGCCACGAGCCGTGGGATTGCCCCCATTGCGGCGAGACCAACCCTGCCAACTTCGAGATCTGCTGGTCCTGCGGGCAAGCGCAGGAGGACGAGGAGACGTGACCGGTGGGGATCTGTGAACCCGGAGGCACGTCGTGGGAGGTCCCGGCCTACGCTCGCGGACTCGCTCAGGACGGGCGTTGACAGATCAGGCCCCCCGTTCCGGGCGCCTGGGCCCTTACCCCCGGGCCCCCGGAACTGGCGGATAATATCCCCATTATTGCCGCTGGCATTCAAGGTCGCCCCGAGCCCCGGCCGATAACCGCTAACGGTGGGGCCGCGTCGCGCCAAGCTTTCCGCGTGGGCCGGTTCGGCATTGCTCAACAGGCCGACTGACGCTGGCAGCCGCCGAGGCCCCGGCTAACAAGCCTCGGAGGACGCGTGCGCAGCATCGCGATCATCAACCAGAAGGGCGGCTGCGGGAAGACGACCGTCTCCATCAACCTCGCCGCCACCCTCGCCGCCAAGGGCCAGCGCACGCTCCTGGTCGACATGGACCCGCAGGCCCACTGTGCCATGGGCCTGGCCGTGCCCGAGTCGCAGATCGAGCACTCCATCGCCGACCTGCTGCGTCGCGGGCTTGACGGCTCGCTCGCGATCGCCGAGGTCACCTGGCAGATCGCCCGCAACCTCGACCTCGTGCCCTCGACGATGGGCCTGGCGGCCGTCGAGCAGCAGCTCGCCGGGGCCTCCGACCGTGACCGCCGGCTGGCCCAGGTGCTCAGCCCGGCCCAGGACGACTACGAGTTGTGCGTCATCGACTGCCCGCCGTCGATCGGGCTGCTGACGTTCAACGCCCTGCGCGCCGCCGACGAGGTTCTCGTGCCCGTGGAGACGGGCTACTACGCGCTGCAGGGCTCGATCAAGCAGGAGCAGACGATCAACATGCTCGCCCGCCGGGCCGGGCACGAGGTGCGCTTCAAGGTCCTGCCGACCATGTACGACGTGCGCACCAAGCTCGCCCGCGAGATCCTTGGCGAGCTGCGCCGCCAGTTCGGGGACAAGCTCCTGCCGGTGCTGATCAACTTCTCCAGCAAGCTCAAGGAGGCGGCGAGCTTCGGCCAGCCGATCACCGAGTACGACGCCGCCAGCCGGGGCATGCAGGACTTCGAGCGCCTCGCCGCCTGGCTGCTGTCCCACCCGCCGCGGCGGCCCGGGGGCCAGAGCGCCCACGCCGCCACGCGCCCGGGCATGACCCGCGCCGCCGGGCTCGCCGTACGCGCCCGCGCCCTGACCGCCCGCACCGCCGGGCTCACCGCCCGCC
>SLDI01000559.1:0-5070 GCA_007125385.1 Phycisphaeraceae bacterium
CCGCCACCCCCGCCACACCCGACCGGTCGCTGGCCTGGACCGCCATCGCCGCCAGCCTCGCCGTGGCCCTGAGCGCCGTCGCCGTGCTGGGCTACGCCTACGCCCAGTCGGCGCCCTATTTCGAGCCCGAGGCCATCCAGAAGCAGGTCGACCGGGCCTCGGCCGAGTAGCGCCGGTCGCCAGCGCCCAGGCGCAGCGCAACCTCCCGCCGTGGCCGAGGGCTTCGACCTCCGGCGGCGGGCTCTGGTTGGCTCAACGCACACGACCGCAGAGCGAGGCTCTGCCGCCGGGCACCGAAGCCGTCATCCGTTGTGGTGGCCCACCTGCGGCGCCGGCTCGAAACCGGAGCAGCCACTGATGGGCGTGACGAGCAGGTTCAGCTCCGCGTGTCGCGGGTGGTCGCACTCGTCGACGAGGTTCTCCGGCGCCCGCGCCTCGGTGCGGATCTGCACGAGCTGCTCCTGGTCCGTGTGATGCTCGCCGAAGTGCGCGCACAGCCCGCACTGGCCGATGTGGAGGTTCATCATCATCCGACTCCTGGTCCCCGCGGCCCTTGCCCGGATCGTAGGCGGGCGACCGGAGGCTGTGGCCGATGCCCGCCGCGCGATCTCAGGGCGATCGCGGCAGTCCCCGATGAGCCAAAAAAAAGAGCCGTCAGGTTGTCTCAGGTGGGACGCGCTCGTGCACCGGTGTTGATGCACCGCGCCGGGGCTCGAGCCCCATGCCCCACCAGCCGGGATTTACGGATCAGCGCGGCTTATCCGCCGTTTCTGCCGACCCTACCCGATCCTGGCGGCTCATCCACATCATCGCACACCCGCCGCGCCCAGGCCACTGGGGAAATCACGTAGAACGCGTGTTGGCGGCACCCGCAAACGGGCGGACAACGTACGCCCGTTCCACGCGCGCTCAATCATCGTCATTGCTGCTGAGCTTGGCGATGACACTGAAGTCCTCGAGGGTGGTGGTGTCGCCCTTGATCTCGCCGCTGGTGGCGACCTCGCGCAGCAGGCGGCGCATGATCTTGCCCGACCGCGTCTTGGGCAGGCCCTCGGTGAAGCGGAGCTGATCCGGCCGGGCGATCGGCCCGATCTGCTTGCCCACGTGGGCGCCGAGCTCGCGGTTCAGTTCTTCGGAGGCCTTGTACTCGCCCTTGAGCGTGACGAACGCCGCGATGCCCGTGCCCTTGATCTCGTGCGGCACGCCCACCACCGCCGCCTCGGCGACCGCGGGGTGGCTGACCAGCGCCGACTCGACCTCGGCGGTGCCCAGACGGTGCCCCGAGACGTTGAGCACGTCGTCGACGCGGCCGATGACCCAGAAGTTGCCCTCCGCGTCGCGCATCGCGCTGTCGCCGGCGAAGTAGACGCCCTCGACCTCCGACCAGTACGTCTTGATGAAGCGCTCGCGGTCGCCGTAGATCCCCCGGATGATGCTCGGCCAGGGGCGTCTGATCACCAGGAACCCGCGCGTGTTCGGCGGCTGCTCGTTGCCGGCGCTGTCCACGACCGCGGCGTCGATGCCGAAGAACGGCCGCGTCGCCGACCCGGGCACCGTCGTCGTCGCCCCGGGCAGGGGCGTGATCATGTGCCCGCCGGTCTCCGTCTGCCACCAGGTGTCGACGATCGGGCACTTCTCGTTGCCGATCACCTCGTGATACCACATCCACGCTTCAGGGTTGATCGGCTCGCCGACCGTCCCCAGCACCTTGAGGCTGGACAGGTCATGCTTCCTGACGTGCTCCTCGCCCCACTGGCGGAAGGTGCGGATCGCCGTCGGAGCCGTGTAGAACTTGGTGACCTTGTGCCGTTCGACGATGTCCCAGAAGCGATCCTGGGCCGGGAAGTTGGGCGCCCCTTCGTACATCAGCGTCGGCACGCGGTTGGGCAGGATGCCGTAGATGATGTAGCTGTGCCCGGTGACCCAGCCGATGTCGGCGGTGCACCAGTACATTTCGCTGGGGTCTTCCGGGTGCAGGTCGAAGACGTACTTGGCGGTGAGGTAGGTGTAGACCATGTACCCGCCGGTCGTGTGCATGATCCCCTTGGGCTTGCCGGTGGTGCCCGAGGAGTAGAGGATGAACAGCGGGTCCTCGCTGTCCATGGGCTCGCAGGGGCAGTCCTCGCTGGCCTGGGCCATCAGCTCGTGCCACCAGTGGTCGCGGCCGGCCTTCATGTCGATCTCCTGGCCGGTGCGTTTGACGACGACGACGTTTTCAACGATGTCCGTGTTGCTCAGCGCCTCGTCGACGTTGGCCTTCAGCGGCACGGTCTTGCCGCGTCGCCAGCCGCCGTCGGCGGTGATGAGCATCCTGGCGTGGGCGTCCTCGACGCGATCCTGGATCGCCGCGGCGCTGAAGCCGCCGAAGATGATCGAGTGCGGTGCGCCGATGCGGGCGCAGGCGAGCATCGCGAACGCCAGCTCCGGGATCATCGGCATGTACAGCGTGACGCGGTCGCCCTTTTTCACCCCCAGCGACTTGAGCACGTTGGCGAACTTGCTCACCTCGCGCTTCAGATCCGCGTAGGTGAACCGCAGGATCTCGGGCTGGCCGTCGGGCATCGGCTCGCCCTCCCAGACCAGCGCGACCTTATCCCCCTCGCCGTTTTCCACCTGCCGGTCGACCGCGTTGTAGCAGACGTTCGTCTGCCCGCCGACAAACCACTTGGCGTCGGGCAGGTTCCACTCGAGCACCCGGTTCCACTTCTTGAACCAGTGCATCTCCGCGGCGCGCTCGCCCCAGAACTTGTCCGGGTCCTCCAGCGACTGGCGGTGCAGGCGCTCGTACTCCTCATACGAGCCGATGTGCGCCTTGGCCGCGAAGTCCGCGGGCGGCGGGAAGCGGCGGCTCTCCTGCACCATGTCGACGCCACCTTGACCGGCACCCGCGCTCTGATCCGCACACATGACAAGCTCCTTAATGGTACGAGGTTCGCCGCCGGAGCCGCGGCCGTCGGCCGCACGCGCTCCGGCCAAACAATTACGCCCTTCCTCGCAACCCCAGCTTACTGCTGCTCACCGCCCCGGACAAGCTGGGCAGGCGCCGTCGTCACACCCCCGACCGCCCCCTGCCCCGTCGCCGCTTAGAATCCTTCCATGCCCCTGCTCATCGACGCCTACAACGTCCTGCACGCCAACAAGCCGCCGCCCCTGGCCGGGCTGGAACTCGTCGGGCTGTGCCGGCTGCTGGGGCGCGAGCCCTGGCGACGCCAGCACGCCCGCGTCGTCTGCGACGGGGCCCCGGGGCCGCTGGGCCTGACCGACTCACCCCACCACGAGGTCAGGCTTCTCTACGCCGGCCACGCCCGCAGCGCTGACGACCTGATCATCGAGCTGATCGACGCCGACACCGCCCCCCGCCGCCTGACCGTCGTCAGCTCGGACCACGAGATCCGCCGCGCCGCCCGACGCCGCCGCGCTCGCGCCTGGACCAGCGAACACTTCCTCCACAACCTCGCCGCCAGCCTCGGCGGCCAGGCCTACCGCGGCCCCGACAAGCCCACGCCCGGCCAACTCGACCCCAACCAGACCGCCAAATGGCTCAAAGCCTTCGGCCTCGACGACGAGTCAGAAACGAAATGAAACCACCGATGCACACCGAAAAAGCCGCTTGCGGCTTCGCGAGACCGACCGAATACCCACACATTCGAAATCTGAAATCAGCAATCAGCAATCAGCAATTAGAGATCACCCCTCCAGAAACCCCCGCGCCACCTGCCACACATCCCCCGCCCCCATCGTCACGACCAGGTCGCCCGGCCGGGCGATCACCTCGAGCTGCTCCACGATCGCCTCGAACGGGTACAGGTGCATCGCCTGCACACCCTTTTGCCGCAGGCGATCGACCAGGTCGCCGGCGGTGACCGCGTGGCGCTCCTGCTCGCTGTCGCGGACGAAGTAGATGTGCGGCACGATCACGATGTCCGCCTCGGAGAAGCTGGCGGCGAACTGCTCCATCAGAAAGCGTGTCCGGCTGTGCTGGTGCGGCTGAAACACGCACACCAGCCGGCGCGGGCTGTAATGAGCCTTCAGCGCCCGCAGCGTGGTGTCGACTTCGGTGGGGTGGTGGCCGTAGTCGTCGACGACCGTGACCTCGCCGACGTCGACGCGTCGCGTGCCCAGGCGCTGCATGCGCCGGTCCAGACCGGTGAACGAGGCGATCGCCCTCGCGATGCTCGCCCAGTCGGCACCGAGGTGATGGGCGAGGATGCCCGCGGCGGCGGCGTTGTAGGCCATGTGCTCCCCGGGCAGCGGGCTCTTGAAGTTCACCACCGTCCGGCCCTGGTGGTGCAGGCGGACGTTGCCCTGCTTGATCCCCACGCGCCAGTCGGCCTGGTAGGCGAAGCCCAGCGTCTGCACCGGGCAGTCCAGCCCCGCCGTGATCTCCAGCCGCGGGGCCATCTCGTGGTTGATCAGCAGCGAGCCGTCGGCCGGCAGGCGACGGGCGAAGACGTGAAACGACTCAACGATCTCGTCCAGCGACTTGTAATGATCCAGGTGGTCCGCCTCGACGTTGAGGATCACGCCGTGGCGGGGGTGGAAGTTGTGGAAGGAGCGGTCGTACTCGCACGCCTCGGCGACGAGGATGTCGCTGGCCCCGGTGCGCGACCCGCCGCCGATCTGCTGGCAATGCGCGCCCACGATGAACGAGGGGTCGAGCCCGGCCTGGAGCAGGATGTGGCACAGGATGCTGGTGGTGGTCGACTTGCCGTGCGTGCCCGCGACGGCGACCCCGCGCCGCCCGAGCATGAGCTGGCCAAGCAGTTGCGCGTACTTGACGACCCGGACGCCGCGTCGGCGGGCTTCGATGAGCTCGGGGTGGTCCGGCCCGATCGCCGCCGAGGCCACCACGAGCTCGGCGTCGGCCGGCAGCGTGGCCGCGGACTGCTCGAGGCTGACGGCGACGCCGGCGTCGGCGAGCTGTCGCGTCGCGTCGGACGCGGCGTGGTCCGTGCCGGTGCAGATCGCCCCGCGGGCCTGGGCCATGCGCGCCAGGCCCGACATGCCGCAGCCGCCGATGCCCACGAAGTGCACCCGAGCCCCGGCCAGCTCCACCGCCGGGGTCATGCC
>SLDI01000352.1:0-5066 GCA_007125385.1 Phycisphaeraceae bacterium
CGACCATCCACCTCGCGCTTGCGGCCTAAGGCGGGTCCCGCGGTCGCGCATGATCCGCGCCTCACACGGGCATATAAAGCCGGGACCGGTGGTCCCGAGGCGGCGGCGGGCCACCCAACGCCGTGAAGTTTACGTGTGGCGGCGCTGATGTAGGGTGGGTAGAGCGCAGCGAAACCCACCGCGATGCTCGTGGATCCGCGGCAAGACTGGTGGGTTTCGCTTCGCTCTACCCACCCTACAACTGAAGTTCACGGCGTTGCGTGCTACCTGCGGCCACGACACGTGCTGATCATCGCATCGATCCACACGCTAACGCCGGCCGGGGTGGCACCGATTGCCCCCAGTCAACTGCCCCCGGTCAACAAAAAAGCCCACGGCCTCGCGGCCGTGGGCTTCGGGTGTCATCGTGATGTCGCCGCCTCATCCCGCGGCCTGCTCGATGCGCTCCGGTTGGCGCAGGCCGGCCTCGGCCGGCTTCTTCGTCCGGGCGTCGCCCTTTTGCGGGAACAGCAGCAGGGTCGGGGCGGCGATGGCGATGGAGCTGTAGGTGCCGATGGCCACACCGATGAGCACCGTGAACGCGAAGCCGTGCACGCCGGGGCCGCCGAAGACGTACAGCACGCCGACGGCCAGCAGCGTCGTGCCCGAGGTGATGACGGTGCGGCTGATGGTCTGGTTGATCGAGGTGTTGATGATCTCGGGCGTCTCGCGGGCGAGCTTGCCGCGGTTCTCGCGGATGCGGTCGAAGACGACGATGGTGTCGTTGAGCGAGTAGCCGATGATCGTGAGCATCGCGGCGACGACGGCGAGGTTGATCTGGAACGGGTCGAGCAGGAGCAGCGCCGCCAGGGCGTTGTTCTCGCTGTTGAAGTACCCGGTCAGGGCGATGAGCCCGATCGCCAGGGCCACGTCGTGCACCAGCGCCGCGATCGCCGCCAGCCCGTAGCGGATGTTGCCGAACCGGAACCAGATGTAGGCCACGACGGCGAGCAGGGCCAGGACGATCGCGGCGATGGCCTGCTGCTGCATCGTGGCGGAGATCTGGCTGGAGAAGTTGCTGACGCTGCCCAGGCTGGTGCCGCGGCCGAGCGCGTCGCGCACGCGGTCCCACTCCGTCTGCGCCAGGCCCATCGGGTCGGCGAAGGCGTCGGGGCGATCGATGTAGTTCGTCTCCGCGTCACGCACCACCACGACCGCGCTGCTGAATCGCTGCGCCGCGCCGGACGGCGTCGGCGCCGGGTCCAGGCCGTAGACCGCGAACGGCCGATAGCCCAGGTGCTCGTGGGCCGGGTCCAGCCCCATCCGCCG
The DNA here is from genome assembly GCA_007125385.1 of Phycisphaeraceae bacterium. Lineage (GTDB taxonomy): Bacteria > Planctomycetota > Phycisphaerae > Phycisphaerales > Phycisphaeraceae > SKPT01. The sequence goes on from SLDI01000352.1 coordinate 1,309, forward strand.
GATGCGCTGCTCCAGGTCCTCGATGGACGCCGGCTCGTCCATGTCCTCGAGGCGGATCATGACCCCGCCGAGGTAGTCCGCGACGTTGATGCCCGTGACGTCCAGCCGGCCGAGCGCTTCGCCCAGGTCGGCCTCCTCGACGACCTCCACCACGCCCTGGCGCTGCGCCGCGCCGACGTTGTCGATGTCATCGCCGGCGAAGCGGATCATCCGCGTCAGCTCCGGGTCCAGCACGTCGCCGAAGATGCTCGTGATCAGCGCGCCAACCGCCTGCGCGTCGGTAATCAGCGTGGCGATGTTGAATCCGCCGGCCTCGGTGCCCGCCTCCGTACGCTGCGTCATGCCCACCGTCACCACCCGCGCCTGCGTCAGCAGGCTCGGATCCACCTCGCGGTCCACCACCTCGCCGCGCTCCTCGGCGCGGGCCCGGCGCTCCTGGGCGTCGGCGACGATCTGCTGAAGCTGCTGGTGGATCTCCCGCTGCGGCGCGTCGAACTGATCGGGGTGAAAGTCCTCGCGCTGCATCGCCGTCCCGACCTCGCCCCAGGCGTCGAGCCGGTCACGCACCTCTTCGATCGGCAGCGTGGTGTCCTCCGCCAGCTCGAAGTTCACCTGCGTCCCGGCGCGGAACTCGATGTCGAGCATGTCCTCGCCGCGGGTCAGCGCCACCGACAGCCCGGCGATGATCAGCACCGCCGAGATCGCGAAAAACGCGTAGCGCTTGCCGATCCAGTTCACGTTCGGCGACAGCGCCCGGCTGATCGCCGGCACGGCCGTGGGAAGCATCGGCAGCGAGCGGCGGCGGGCCCAGTGCACGTAGGCCTCGATGATCACGCGCGTGACGAACAGCGCGGTGAACAGCGTCGCCAGGATGCCGATGCCCAGCGTCACCGCGAAGCCCCGCACCTCCGCCGTGGCCGTGTAGCCCAGGACGATGCAGGTGATCAGCGTGGTGATGTTGGCGTCGAGGATGGTGGACAGCGCCTTCTCGTAGCCCAGGCGCACCGCGGTGGCCAGGTCCGCCTTGCGCTCGATCTCCTCGCGGATGCGCTCGAAGATCAGCACGTTGGCGTCGACCGCCATGCCGATGGTCAGCACGATGCCGGCGATGCCCGGCAGCGTCCAGGTCGCGTCGATCAGCGCCATGACGCCCAGGATGATCACCATGTTCGAGAACAGGGCGACGTTGGCGACCAGGCCGGAAAAGAAGTAGTAGCTGATGATGAACAGCCCGACGACGACAAGCGAGATGATCGCCGCCTGCATGCCCGCGCGCAGGTTGTCCTGGCCGAGCTGCGGCCCGGTGGTCTGGATCATCGACGGCCGCTCGCTGAGCTCCGCCAGCGTCGAGCCGGCGCGCAGCGTGCGCAGCAGGTAGTCCAGCTCCTGGCGCGAGAAGTCGCCGGTGATCTGCCCGGACTGGGTGATCTGCGATTGCAGGGTCGGGGCGCTGATGACCTGGTTGTCCAGCAGGATGGCCATCGGCTCCTGGACGTGGCCGCGGGTCAGGTGGCCCATGAGCTGGCCCCCGACCGGGTTCAGCCGGAAGTTCGCCGCCGGCCGGCCACGCCCGTCCTGGCCCATCGACGCCTGCGTCAGCTCCCAGCCCGCCTCGGCGCGCGTCAGCGAGCGGTCCGGCGTGTTGGCCAGCAGCAGGTAGTAGCGCCCGCCATGCTCGGCCCCGACCAGCCCGCGCCTCGCGGCGAAGTACTGCGCCGGATCCGCGTGCAGACGCTCCAGCTCCTCCGCCGTCGACGCGAACTGGCTCGGGTCATCGATCTCGAACCAGCGCCACGGCCGCTCCGGCCCGGCCCGCGGGCCGCGCTCGGCCAACTGCCGGCGGTAGTCGCCGATGTCCACCCCCTCCGCCGTCCGCGCCGTCGCCGCGATGCGGAACTCCAGCACGCCCGCTCCCGACAGCAGCGTGATCAGGTCCTCGGGGTCATCCAGCGGCCCGCGCACGCGCTCGTAGGCCAAGTGGGCGTCGGCCGCGGCGCGAATCTCATCCGCCCGATCCGGGTGCTGCTCGATCAGCTCCGCCAGCGCCTGCTCGCGCGGGCTCGCCTGCTCGCCGCGACGGGCCTCGCGCGGCAGCGTGAGCACGTCCTGCAGGGCCTGGACGTTGACGTTGAACGCGTCGACCGCCTCGCGCTGCTCGGCGAAGGCCCGCCGGGCCTCGAGCAGCGCCTCGGTCCGGGTCCGCAGCTCGTGCTGAAGCTCGCGCGCCTGCGCCTCGAGCGCCTCGCGCCGGGTGGCGTCGGCGTCCTCGTCCAGCTCCTCGAGCTCGCGCTGCGCCTGGCGATAGGCCGACTGCACCTGCTCGTAGGGCTGGCGGGCCTGCTCCAGCGCGGCGTGGGCGTCGACCAGCTCCTCAAGCGCTGCGCGCAGGGCGTCGTGCTCGCCGGCGATGGTGTCGATCTGCCGCTGCCGGGCCTCGTCGTCCTCGGCGCGGAGCAGGGCGTCGACCTGGGCGCGGGAGAGGTTGCCCTGGGCGATGCGCTCGATGGTGTCGGCGTAGGCCTGCCGCCGCTCGCCCGTCTCGGCGGTGGCCAGCGCCATCTGGATCTCGATGCGGTTGCCCGCGATCCGGCGCCAGACGAGGTTGCGCGTCCCGGCCGGGTCCACGCGGTCGCGCAGCACGTCGATCAGCTCGTCGATCACCCGGTCCGGATTCTCCACGTCATCGGGCAGGTTCACGTCGTAGATCAGCGTCGTGCCGCCGGCGAGGTCCAGGCCCGGCTTGAGCGTCTGCGACGGGCCGTACCGCCCCGGGTACCACATGAACAGCAGGCACGCCGAGAGCACCAGCACGATGAAAGGCGGCTTCCAGCCCGCCGTGCCGCGCACCAGGAAGTAAAGCACCATCGCGATCAGCGCGGCAAAATAGCCCAGCACCAGGAAGTCATAGACGGCCATTGAGATCTCAGCAGCTACTTAGAGGAACCGGAAAACGCCGGCGCCCGGCGGCCCGGGCCGCGACGGCAGGGGCCTTACTCCTCCTGCTTGTTCAACACGCTCTGCACGGCGCTGCGCGAGAAGCGCAGGCGCGTGTTCGTGTTCTCGTCGACCTTGACCACGAGCTCGTCGTCGCGCATCTCGACGATCGTGCCCAGGATCCCGCCCACCGTCTGGATCCGGTCGCCCTTGTTCAGCGACTCGAGCATCGCCGCCCGGCGCTTCTTCTCGCGGCGCTGCCCGCCCATCAGGAAGACCCACAGCACCACCAGCAGCAGGATGAAGATCAGCGGCAGCGTCCAGTCCGGACTGGCCGCCGGCTGCTGCTGGGCCGCCGGCTCGCCGTTGGCGGCCTCGCCCGGCTGGGTCTCGGTCGGCGCCGGCGTGTCGTCGGGCAGAATCGGCGCCGGCTCGTCCTGGGCCAGCGTCAGTGTCAGCGGCATCGCTTCAAACATGTTCATCTCGCGCACTTTCCTGTCTCGTCGTCGCCACCGGTGGGAAAGACACAATACTATGCCGCCTCCCCGCCTCTGGCGCGGCCGCGTCAGCATCTGCCCGATACCGAACCGGCGCCTCCCTCTCCCGTCGCCCCCGCCACCGGTCCTGCCCCCGCCACCGGACCCGCCACGGGCCAGCGCCGCTCGATCAAAGACCAGTCATTCTGCCTTATCGCCTGCCGGATGTCCAGCAAGTAGCGTTGGAAGTGGCGGATATTGTGGGCGCTGACCAGCATCGGCCCCAGCATCTCCCCCGCCAGGAACAGGTGGCGCAGGTAGTTGCGGCTGAAGCCGGCCGGCGGCTCC
>SLDI01000465.1:0-5043 GCA_007125385.1 Phycisphaeraceae bacterium
GGCCGCGCCGGTGCTGGCGCCGAACAGGCCGATGGGCAGCTCGCGGGTCGTCGGCTGCCGGCGGGCCCAGGTCACGGCGCCGGTGAGGCGCTCGGTGAGCAGATCGATGTCGAAGCGGAGGTGGCGGGTGCGCTCGTCGATGGCGTGCTCGTCGGCGGTGAGCAGGTCGAACAGCAACGTCGCCAGGGTTGCACGCTGCAACATCTCGGCGACGTGGCGGTTGCGCGTGGAGAAGCGGCTGGAGCCGCTGCCGTGGGCGAAGATGACCAGGCCCCGGGCGTCGGCGGGGACGCTCAAGGTGCCGGGCAGGGCGGTCTCGCCGGCGTGGACCTGCACTTCGTCAGCTTGCTGGATCATGGGGGCTCCGCAAGTGAGCTCCCGCCCTTCGCTTCGTTCAGGACGGGCGTTGACCATGGGCGGTGCACGACGGTCACGCGCGTTTGCGCTGTTGCTCGCCGGGCTCCCGGCTCCAGGCGTCGGCGAGGATCTGGCGGACCTGGTCGTCGGTGACCTGGTCGAAGTTGTCGTAGAACTGCCCGACGCCGGCGAAGCCGGGCGGCGTCCTGGGGCAGACGAGCTCGTCGACGCGGCGGGCGAGGCGCTGGCAGGTCTCGGGCGGGGCGACGGGCACGGCCACGACGAGCTGACCCGGGCCGCGCTGCTTCAGCGCGACGATGGCGGCTTCCATGGTCGAGCCGGTGGCCAGGCCGTCGTCGACGAGGATGACGCAGCGGTCGGTGACGGCCGGGTCGGGTCGGCCCTGGCGGTAGGCGTGCTCGCGTCGGGCGAGCTCGCGGCCTTCGCGGGCGGCGGCCAGGGCGATGGTCTCGTCGTCGATGCCCAGTTGCTCGACGACCAGTTGGTTGAGCACCTGGGCGCCGCCGCTGGCGATGGCGCCCATGGCCAGCTCCTCGTGGCCGGGGACGCCGAGCTTGCGAACGAGCATGATGTCGAGCTCGGCGTGGAGGATGTCGGCGACCTGCCGGGCCACGGGCACGCCGCCGCGGGGCAGGGCGAGCACGAGCAGGTCGTCGCGGCCGATGTAGCCGCGCTCAGCGAGCTCGTGGCCGAGCACGTCGCCGGCGTGTTGGCGATCGCGGTAGCTCTCAAGCATCAGGTTGCACCCTGTCGGGGCTTTTGACAATGGTAGGCGGGTTGCTTCGCGACGCGGCGAGCCGGGGGCCGGTTGCCGCCTGGCCGCGGCTGCGGTACAAACGGGCGGATGAGCACCACCGGCCAGATGATCTACGTCAACGTGCAGCAGGAGAAGGTGCCGGCCCTGGGCTACGGCACCTGGCAGTTGACCGGCGCCGCGTGCGTCGAGGGCGTGGCCGACGCCCTGGCGATCGGGTACCGGCACATCGACACGGCCCAGATCTACGACAACGAGGCCGAGGTCGGCGAGGGCATGCGCCGCGCCGACGTGGAGCGCGACGCCATCTTCCTGACGACCAAGGTATGGTTCGACCGCTACACGCGCGACACGTTGCCGCCGTCCGTGGACGCGTCGCTGCGCAAGCTGGGCACGGACTACGTCGACCTGCTGCTGCTGCACTGGCCCAGCGACGAGGTGGAGCTGGAAGAGACGCTCGAGGCGATGCGGCAGGTGCAGGAGCAGGGCAAGACCCGGCACATCGGGCTGAGCAACTACCCGCCGTCGCAGGTCCGCCGGGCGCAGCGGCACGCCACGATCTTCTGCAACCAGGTCGAGTACCACCCCTACCTGTCGCAGGATGAGCTGCTGAGCCTGGCGCGGCAGACGGATCACATGCTCACGGCCTACAGCCCGATCGCCCGGGGCCGGGTGGCCGACGACCCGGCGCTTCGGGCGATCGCCGAGGCGCATGGAAAGAGCGTGGTGCAGGGGGCGCTGCGCTGGCTGATCCAGCAGGATCACGTGGCGGCGATCCCCAAGGCGTCGACGCCCGAGCATCGGCGCAGCAACTTCGACATCTTCGACTTCCAGCTCAGCGACGAGCAGATGGGCCGGATCGCGGCGCTGGACCAGGGGCTGCGCCTGGGTGAGCCGGCGTGGGCGCCGGACTGGGAGCGGTGACGCCAAGCCCCGGCGCAACGCGTCGCCTGAAGGCGACGGCCAACCCGGATCCAGATGGTTCCCTGTCCATGCCTCACGCCCAGCCCAACATCGTGTTCATTCTGATCGACGACCTCGGCTGGCGCGACCTGGCGTGCTACGGCAGCTCGTTCTACGAGACGCCCAGGCTCGACCGCCTGGCCGGGCAGGGCATGCGCTTCACCGACGCCTACGCGGCGTGCCCGGTCTGCTCGCCGACGCGCGCGAGCCTGATGAGCGGCAAGTACCCGGCCCGGGTGGGCGTGACGCAGTGGATCGGCGGCCACGCGGTCGGGCGGCTGAGCGACGTGCCCTACATGCACTGCCTGCCCATGAGCGAGCGCAGCATCGCCGCCGCCCTGCGCGACGGCGGCTACCAGACGTGGCACGTGGGCAAGTGGCACCTCGGCGAGCGACTGTGCTGGCCGGACCACCACGGCTTCGAGGTCAACGTCGGCGGCTGCGGGTGGGGAGCGCCCAGGCACGGCTACTTCAGCCCGTGGCACTGCCCCACGATGGACGACGGGCCCGCCGGCCAGCACCTGACCGATGGGCTGACCGACGCGGCGATCGGGTTGATCCGCCAGCGCGATCGCAATCGGCCGTTCTTTCTCAACCTCTCGCATTACGCCGTGCACACGCCGATCGAGGCGCCGGCGGAGCTGGTCGAGAAGTACCGCGACAAGGCGCGGCGGCTGGGGCTCAACGACGACGACGCGCTGGAGCCGGGCGAATATCACCCCTGCCAGCACAAGCGCACGCAGCGCGTGATGCGGCGCAAGTTTCAGAGCCACGCGACGTACGCCGCGATGGTCGAGCATTTGGACAGCGCGATCGGGCGGCTGCTCGACGAGCTCGACGCCCAGGGCTTGGCCGAGGACACGCTGGTGGTGTTCACGTCGGACAACGGCGGTTTGTCGACGAGCGAGGGCTCGCCGACATGCAATCTGCCGCTGTGCGAGGGCAAGGGTTGGATGTACGAGGGTGGGACGCGCGTCTGCCAGGTGGCGCGCTGGCCGGGCGTGATTGCGGCGGGCAGTGAGTGCGATGAGCCTTGCACGAGCCCGGACTGGTACCCGACGCTGCTCGCGGCCGCGGGTCTGGCGCCGGACCCGCAGCAGCACGTCGACGGCGTCGATCTCACGCCGCTGCTGCGCGGCGAGGCGTTGGATCGCGGGCCGATCTACTGGCACTACCCGCACTACTCCAACCAGGGCGGGACGCCGGCGGCGAGCGTGCGCCACGGCGACTGGAAGCTCATCGAGTTTTTCGAGGATGGGCGGCTGGAGCTGTACAACCTGCGCGCCGACATCGGCGAGACGCGCGACCGCCGCGGCGACGAGGGGCAGCGCGTGGCCGAGCTGCACGCCGGGCTCAAGCGGTGGCAGCGGGAGATCGAGGCGCTGATCCCCAAGGCCAACCGCAACCACGTCCCGCCGCCGGTGGACAGCGAGGTGGACCCGGCCGAGGTGTAGACTCCGTCTGAAAGCGCCTGAACACGGATGCCACTCAACGCCGTGAACTTCACGCGTGGCTGCGCTCTACCCACCCTACAGGCCAGAGCTCACGGCGTTGGATACCACTGGTGGCTTGTCTACACAGTGCGCCCCGCACCCTCACGCACTGGCGGGCAAGCCGTCAGTGTCACCAATCGACATATTGCGGTGCGAGAAAAAACCATTCAGAAGGCAAATGGGTATTGTGTTCGCCGCTGCGCCTGCTAAGATGGGTGATAGTTGCCGGAGGCGCGCGACGCCGGGCCAGCCCCCGGCCGGGAGGGTCGAGGAAGCAGGCGCCTCCGGCTTTGGAAGCCGGTCACCAGAACCGCTGCAGCACAGCGGAGTCGTGACCGGCTTTTTCGTGCGCCGGCGGCGGTGGGCCGGGTCAGGACGCCGGAGCAGGGGGTGAAGGATCTCGGCCGGTGTCATGTCCCCTCGGCTAGCGCTACTGTCTGCGGCCGAACCGCCCGGGTCGGGTCGGCGACGGCGGCGACGGCGACGGTGAGGCCGGCCGCGCCGGCGCGATCGAGCAGTTCGCCGCAGGCCCGCAGGGTGGTGCCGGTGGTCTTGATGTCGTCGACGAGCACGACGTGGACGCCGGCGAGGTCGACGGGGCCGAGGCGCATGACGCCGGCGAGGTTGCGGTAGCGCTGGCGGCCTTCGAGTGAGGCCTGGGGCGGCCGACCGCCACGGCGGCGCAGCAGTTGCACCATTGGCCAGCCGCGGCGTTGGGCCAGGGCCTCGGCCATGAGGCGGGCCTGGTTGTAGCCGCGGCGCCAGCGGCGCATCGGCGCCATGGGCACGGGGCAGACGACCGGCTCGACGTCGGGGTCGGCCGGGGCGGGCACGTCGTTGGCCAGCCGCTCGCCGAACCACAGCGCCCAGCGCCATTGCCCGGCGTACTTCATCGCCAGCAGCCAGCGGTCCAGCGGTGGGGCGTAGGGCCCGAGGCGCACGAGGCGCTGCCAGGGCACGGGCTGGTCGTGGCACCAGGGGCAGCCGGCGTCGGTGATCGCCGCCGGGGCCATCGTCGCCCCGCAGCGCGGGCAGTAGCTGGTCGCGGCGTCGGTGAGCCAGGGCCGGCCGCGGGCGCGGGCCTCGTGGGCGAGCTCGAGGCTCACGATGTCCGGCAGCAGGGTCTGGGCGGCGCCGCCGAGCCCTGCCAGCATCGAGCGAATCCGCGGCAGTCGAAGGGGCATGGGCGGGTTATACTCGGCGCATGGGGCATTGCCAACGAATTCCTGCTGTCCCTGCTACGGAATGGTTCGCGGCGTTGGCTGCCGCTGACGGCTTGCCCGCCAGTGCGCAGGTGCACCGGCGCTCCCGGGAGGGTCAGGGTGGCTTGGCGCCGCGGGCGCCCAGGCACTGGCGGACAAGCCGCCAGTGGCACCCAACGCCGTGAACTATTCGGCGGCGCTAATGTAGGGTGGGTAGAGTGAAGCGAAACCCTCCACGATGCTCGTAGATCCA
>SLDI01000679.1:0-5036 GCA_007125385.1 Phycisphaeraceae bacterium
ATACAAAGCCGGGACCGGTGGTCCCGGGGCGGCGGCGGGTGATTTGCACGGGCCAGTGATCCGCCTCGTCACGTCGACGCCCGGCGGCGATGGTCGCGGATCGACGTGACGAGTCGGATTGTGAACACTCTGTTGATCCTGCGCTGCGGGCCCCGGGACCACCGGTCCCGGCTTTATACCCGACAGCATCACACCGTTTATGCTAAAAACTGCCTCGTGAGCACTGAGACCCCCTCGAACACCCACACCGGCGTGGACCTGGCCGTCGATCTGGCCGGCCTGCGCCTGGCCAACCCGCTGATGACCGCCTCGGGCACGTGCGGCTATGCCGACGAGTACGCCGACTTCGTCGACCTCTCACGCTTCGGCGCCTTCGTCACCAAGTCCATCACGCCCGAGCCACGCAAGGGCAACGCCCCGCACCGCATCGTCGAGACCCGCGCCGGCATGCTCAACGCCATCGGCCTGGCCAACGTCGGGCACCAAGCCTTTGTGCGCGACAAGCTGCCGCGCCTCGCCGCCATGCGCGACACCGGCCCGCGCGTCATCGTAAACGTCGCCGGCCACAGCGTCGAGGAATACGTCCGCGTCGCCGGCGACCTCGCCCCGCGCGACGTCGTCGACGCCATCGAGCTCAACGTCTCCTGCCCCAACGTCAAGGACGGGCTGACCTTCGGCACGGATGCGAAACTGCTGCGCGAGCTCGTCACCGAGGTCGCCGCCGCGACGCGTGGCCACGCCAGGCTCATCGTCAAGCTCTCGCCCAACGTCGGCGACATCACCGTCACGGCCCGCGCCGCCATCGAGGGCGGGGCCGACATCTTGAGCCTCATCAACACCTACACCGCCATGGCGATTGACGTGAACACCCGCCGCCCGCGCCTGGCCAACGGCACGGGCGGGCTGTCGGGCCCGGCGATCCGCCCGCTGGCGGTGCATCTGACCAGCCGGGTGTATCGCGAGGTCGCCCGCGATGCGGGCGTGCCGATCATCGGCATGGGCGGCATCCAGCACTGGCACGACGCCGCCGAGTTCCTGCTCGCCGGCGCGACGGGCCTGGCGGTGGGCACCGCCCTGTTCGTCGACCCCGCCACGCCGCTGCGCATCATCGACGGCCTCGAAACGTGGCTCAAGCAGCAGGGGGTCACCGCCCTGCGCGACATCGTCGGCAAGCTCGATCTGCCCGGCGAGGCGCCGGCGGAGCCGTACCCTTGAAAGACATCGCCACGAATGAACACGAATGAACACAAAGTTTCAGATGTGGAGGCGGTGGCGCATTCGTCGATCGGCGCGGCGATGGAAGTCAGTCGCGTGCTTGGCGTGGGGTTTCTGGAGAAGGTGTACCAGCAGGCGCTGGCACGCGAACTGATACGGAGGGGACACGAGGTCGTCATCGAAGCGCCGTTGAAAGTGCAGTACAAAGGTGAGGTGGTCGGCCATTATTTCGCCGATCTGCTGGTGGACAACTGCCTGGTCATCGAGCTCAAGTGCGCCGAAGCGTTGGGCAAAGAGCACCTGGCCCAATGCATCAACTACCTGCGAGCCACCGGCCTCCACCTCGCCCTCATCTTCAACTTTCAGAAACCCAAGCTCGAATTCAAGCGCGTTATCTACGGCTAACGGGCCCCCCATTCGTGTTTATTCGTGTTCATTCGTGGCTATTCTCCATGCTCACCCCACGCCAGCGACGCATCTTTGACGACCTGCTCGATCGGATCATGCACGAGCTGCCCGATCAACTCCATGAGCTCATGGAGGAGGTGCCGCTGATCGTCGAGGATGAGCCCTCCGACCAACTGATCGAAGAGATGGAGATGGACCCCGGCGAGGATCTGTGCGGCCTGCACTGGGGCGTGCCGTTGACCGAGCGCAGCGTCCAGCAATCAGGCGAGCTGCCCGACCGCATGATGCTCTTTCGCGGCCCCATCATCCGCCTCGCCGGCTGGCGCGGCCGGCGCGACGACCAGGCCACCGCCGAGCTCGCCGAGCAGATCCGCATCACCCTGCTGCACGAGATCGGGCACCACTTCGGCCTCGACGAGGACGACCTCGCCCGCCTCGGCTACGAATAACCCGCTCGCGGCTTCGCGGAGCGCGGGCCCGCCACCCGTTCAGCCACGGATGAACACAAACGAGCACGACTGGGGGGACCGCGGCCTCACGGCCCCATCGGCACGTTCCAGTTCAGGTGCAGGTTCAACGCGTCGCCCCATATTGCCACCGCCAGCCCTGCGGGGATCAGCAGCAGCGCCACGATGCCACAGATCAGCCCGGCCGTCGCCATCCCGTAGCCGACCTGCCCGCCGGCGGCGATCTGTGCCCGGGCGATCGCGCCGAAGATGATCGCCAGGATCGCCGCGATCGGCGAGAGGGGCAGGAGCATGCAGCACAGGCAACTGACCGGCGACGTGACCAGCGCAACGATCCCCAGCACCAGCGACGCCACCGCCAGCCCGTTGGTTGGGCCCTGCGGCGGCGTTGGTCGGCCCCGCCCGTGCGGGTCAAGCTGCACGCCGCCATCGGTGGGGGGAAGTTGTGACATCAACGCGAGCCCGGTTCAATGCGAATGTAGGGTGGGTAGAGCGAAGCGAAACCCACCACAAGCCTTGTGGATCCGCGGCAGACCCGGTGGGTTTCGCTTCGCTCTACCCACCCTACATCCACCCCACCCGCGATCATCTGTGTTCATCCGTGGCTATCTGCTTCGCCCGCGTCGGCGTCGCCGCCTCCAGCGTCACACGAAGCCCGTCGTACGCCGGATGCACCGCCTCCGGCAGCGCCGCTTCGATCTCCGCGTGGCGGATGTCATGGGCCATGTGCGTGAAGTACGCCCGCCCGGGCTTGAGCTCGTCGATGATCCCCAGCGCCTGGTCCACCGTCAGGTGCGTCGGGTGATGCCGGTAGCGCAGCGCGTCGATCACCAGCACGTCCAGGCCTGTCAGCAGCGGGTACGTCTCAGGCGGGATCGTTGACACGTCCGTGCAGTAGGCCAGCGCACGCCCCCGCCAGTCCACGCGAAAGCCCAGGATCGGCAGCCGGCCGTGCATCAGCCGGATCGGCGTCCACACCGCGCCGAACAACTCCAGCGCGCCGCCGACGTGCAGCGGGCAGGGGATCAGCTCCGCCACGAAGCTCGGGTTGACGTTGCGCCCGGGCTGAAAGATGTAGCGGAACATCTGCTGAAGCTCGGCGATGAGGCTCGGCTCGCCGTAGACGTCCACCGGCCGCTTCATCACGGCGTTGAAGCGGCGCAGATCGTCGATGCCGAAGATGTGGTCGGCGTGGGCGTGGGTGTACAGCACGCCGTCGATGCGGTCGATGTGCTCGCGCACCGCCTGAAGGCGGATGTCCGGCGTCGTGTCGATCAGCAGTTGCCGCGGCCCGGCGTCCGCCCGGCCGTCCGGGTAGCGGATCAGCGCGCTCGGCCGCGTGCGCTGGTCGCGCGGGTCGTCGGAGCGGCAGACCGCGCAGTCGCAGCCGATCATCGGCACCCCGGCGCTGGTGCCGGTGCCCAGGAAAACGAGCTCGAGCTGATCGCCGGCCATGGGGACATTCTATGGTGCCGGAGGCATCAACGCCCGTCGTTCAATCGGCGATCTCCAATCGCCAATCGCCAATCGGCAATCGACAATCGCAACCCGCCTCCTCCCCCACCTGCTACAATCACCTCCGCCATGGCAGACGCATCCTCATCCAACGGTCAGGACATCGAGCGCGTGACGATCATCGGCTCCGGCCCCGCGGGCTGGACCGCCGCCATCTACGCCGCCCGCGCCAACCTCGAGCCCATCGTCTACGAAGGCAGGCCCAAGCAGGACCCCGACCTCATCCTGCCCGGCGGCCAGCTCATGCTCACCACCGATGTCGAGAATTACCCCGGCTTCCCCGAGGGCATCCGCGGCCCGGAGATGATGGACCTGTTCAAGAAGCAGGCCCAGCGCTTCGACACCCGCGTCGTCACCGACGACATCGTCCGCTGCGACTTCTCCAAGCGACCCTTCACCCTCGAGACCGGCGAGGGTGAGACCGTCCGCAGCCACAGCGTCATCGTCGCCACCGGCGCCACCGCCAACTGGCTGGGCCTGGAGAGCGAGGCGCGCCTGGCCCGCTCCGGCGGCGGGGTCTCAGCCTGCGCGGTGTGCGACGGGGCGCTGCCCGTCTTCCGCGACCAGGAGCTGGCGGTCATCGGCGGCGGCGACTCGGCGATGGAGGAAGCCAGCTACCTGACCAAGTTTGCCTCCAAGGTCTACATCATCCACCGCCGCGGCGAGCTGCGGGCGTCGAAGATCATGCAGAAACGCGTGCTCGACAACCCCAAGGCCGAGATGATCTGGGACAGCGTCGTCACGCACGTGCACGGCAGCGACCACGTCGAAGCGCTGGATCTGAAGAACCTCAAGACCGGCGAAGAGAGCAAGCTGCCGGTGCGCGGCCTGTTCGTCGCCATCGGACACACGCCCGCGACGCAGTTCCTCGAAGGCTCGGGCCTCGAGCTGGACGAGCACGGCTACGTCAAGCTCGCCGACACGGAGCGCTCCACGACCAACATCGAGGGTGTCTTCGCGGCCGGCGATCTGGCGGATTCGCTCTACCGCCAGGCGGTGACGGCCGCGGGCATGGGCTGCAAGGCGGCGATCGACGCCGAGCGCTGGCTGGCGGAGCACGAGATCGTCTGACCGGCGTGCGGGGCTCGCGCCGCCGGCGAGGCGCGCCTCTTATCCCCCTCCCTCCGGGAGGGGCCAGGCGAGGGTGCCCCCGAACGACGTGCGTCCGAGTCATGTCGATGACGCTGGATGGGTGCCACTGACAAGGCCGTCCGCGGCCTTGTCAGTGTCGAGTGGCAGCACGGGCCCTCAACGCCACTCCGCACCGACAAGCTCCGCGGACTCCGCTTGTCAGTGGCACCCGACGCCGTATTGTTCCGTTGTAGGGTGGGTAGAGCGAAGCGAAACCCACCGCGAACGGCGTAAATCCTCGAGAAAACCGGTGGGTTTCGCTTCGCTCTACCCACCCTACATCAGCGCCGCTACGCGAAA
>SLDI01000743.1:0-5027 GCA_007125385.1 Phycisphaeraceae bacterium
GCCACACCCCCCGCCATGCCCGCCCCACCGCCGGGCTGCACCAGCTCCTCCACGTTCGGCAGGTCCTTCAAGCTCGCCAGGCCGAACAGCTCCAGGAACGTCTTCGTCGTGCCGTAGAGCATCGGCCGGCCGATCTCCTCCGCCCGGCCGACGATCTTGACGAGGTGCCGGTCCATGAGGCTGCGCAGCACCTCGCCGCACGCGACGCCGCGGATCGACTCGATGTCGGCGCGCAGGATCGGCTGCTTGTACGCCACGATCGCCAGCGTCTCCATCGCCGCGGGGCTGAGCTTGGCCTGGCTGCGCGACGCGTGCAGCGCTGCGAGCACGTCGGCGAACTGCGGCAGCGTCAGCACCTGGTAGCCGCCGGCGACCTGCTCGATGCGAAAGCTCCGCCCGGTGCGCTCATACACGGCATTGAGCTCCGTGATGGCGTCCGTGACGGGCTTGGCGCCGTCGACGCCCAGGGCCTCGGCCAGCTTGCCGGCGGTCAGGGCGCGGTCGGCGGTCAGCAGCGCCGCCTCGACGCGGGCGGCCAGGTCGTCAGGCGATGGGGTGTCAGACTCACTCATCCCCCGATTGTAGGAAATGGCCACTTCCGACACCCCCCCTCGGGAGGGGGCCGGCGGGAGGGTGCCCCCGGCGGCCCTGCGCTGCCGCCACGCCAGGCTACACCCTGCCACACCCCGGCACGGGGTACACCGCCCAAGAGTAGCGGGGTGGTGTGCGATGATCGGGGTGCCACTGGCGGCTTGTCCGCCAGTGCCTCGGCGCCGCAGACGGCGTGGGCGGTCCAATCGCGCGGCCATAGGGCCGCCTGCACGATTGATGCGATTCGGTGCGCCTGGGCACTGGCGGGCAAGCCGCCGGTGGCACCCAACCCACCGCATCGTGCTGCTGCTGCAAATCCGCTGGCCCCCATTGGCCGCGCCGCACCCGCCCGGCCGATACACTCTCGGGGCGCCGCCGGGCTCGGGCCCGTGGCGGGACGCAAACCACGGATGGTCAGCTCCCAGCCGCGATGATCTACCTCCTCGTCGAAGCATTCGAAGAGCTCATCGAGCGCACCGGCTTCCTCGGCCCGCTGCGCGTCTTCCTCCACGTCGAGTTCCGCGCCATCGCCGCGGTCGTCTTCAGCTTCCTCGTCGTCGTCACCCTCGGCAAGCCCACCATCCGCTGGCTCGTCCGCCAGAAGATCGGCGACCACCCCGAGTTCGACCACAAGGACCTCAACCAGTTGATGAAGGCCAAGGCCAACACCCCCACCATGGGTGGCATCCTCATCAGCTCCGCCATCCTCGCCACCATCGTCCTGCTCTCCGACCTCGCGTCCTTCTACATCCACATGGCCCTGGTCTGCCTCATCTGGCTCTTCGCCATCGGCCTGGCCGACGACTGGCTCAAGCTCACCAGCGCCCGTCGCAAGGTCGGCTCGCGACAGGGCCTCTACACCACCGAAAAGCTCCTGCTTCAGGTCGGCCTGGCCGTCGTGCTCGGCCTTTTCATCCTCCGCTACAGCCAGAGCAAGTTCACCATGGAGCTGGAGGAAATCCAAGCCATGAGCCAGGCCCTGACCCTCCCCTTCATGAAGTCCTGGGTCTTCCAGGACGGCTCCTGGGTCCCTTCGCCCAACCTGATCGTCCTCGGCGCCGGCGCCTTCGTCGGGCTCACCGTCCTCGTCATCGTCGGCTCCTCCAACGCCGTGAACCTCACCGACGGCATGGACGGCCTGGCCAGCGGCATCATGGTCGTCGTCGCCTTCGCCTTCCTCGTCCTGGCCCTGATCGCCGGCTTCGACCGCGGCGAGTTCATCCCCGCCCAGTACCTGCTCGTGCCCTACATCCCCCTCGCCGACGAGCTCGCCATCGTCGCCGGCGCCATGGTCGGCGCCTGCCTGGGCTTTCTCTGGTTCAACTGCCCACCCGCCACCGTCTTCATGGGCGACTCCGGCTCGCTGCCGCTGGGCGGGCTCATCGGCTACATCGCCGTCGTCATCCGGCAGGAGTTCCTCCTGCTGATCATCGGCGCCGTCTTCGTCGCCGAGGCGCTCAGCGTCATCATCCAGGTCGGCTACTTCAAGCTCTCCGGCGGCAAGCGCGTCTTCCGCTGCGCCCCCATCCACCACCACTTCCACCTCCTGGGCTGGACCGAGCAGCAGGTCGTCGTCCGCTTCTGGCTCATCACCGCGCTATGCGTCGCCGTCGCCCTGGCCACCATCAAACTCCGCTGACAACCCCACCAGTGTTAACGCCCGTCCTGAGCGAGTCCGCGAGCGAAGGTCGGGATTTCCGCGGGATTCCGGGGTCGGGATTCCGGGTTCGGGGATCGAGGTTCGGGGATCCGCAGAACCACCCCCCTCCCTCCGGGAGGGGCAGGGGGAGGGTGCGCCCATCAACCATGCGTTACCGCATCCGCCAACAACGGGTGCTGTGTGCGAGCACTGCACGACGTTCAACACACAGCACGCTGCGTGCCCCTCTGCGGATCCCCGATCCCGGAACCCCGAACCCCCGTTTCCCAAACCCCGAACCCCAACTCCCCCCGCTATCATGCCACCCATGGCGGACGACGCCTGGACGACGCACGCGCTCGACCTCAGCGACGATCCCCTGGCCGGGCTCGAGCGCGAATGGCTGATCACCAACGGCACCGGCGCCTACGCCATGTCCACCGTCGCCGCGTGCCCGACGCGTCGCTACCACGGCCTGCTCGTCGCCGCCACCAGCCCGCCCACCGGCCGCGTCGTCACCGTCAGCCAGATCTGGGAGCAGCTCCGCCTCGAAGCCCGCGCCCCCCACGACGCGCGAGGCGCCCAACGCCCGGCCGTGCAGGAGCTCGAGTTCGCCACCCTCCGCTTTCGCACCCAGGCCGGCCGACCCGTCTACGCCCCGCGCGGCTACCAGATGCTCCAACACTTCGAGCGCGGCCTGAGCGTCAAATGGACCTACGCCTGGGGCCGCATCGGCTTCGAGCGCCAGCTCACCCTCCACCACAAGCAGCAGGCCGCGACACTGCGCTACCGCGTCACCGGCCTGGACAAGCCCACCGCCCGCGCCACCCTCCGCCTCGAGCCCATGCTCGCCCTGCGCGACTTCCACCACCTGCGCCGCGGCGGCAACCCGGGGATCGAAGTGCCCGCCCCCGGCACCATGCGCGTCGCCGAGGGAACCCTCGCCGTCACGCTCCACTGCGCGGGCGCCCGCGCCGAGCCCGGCGGTCACTGGTGGTACGCCGTCCACTACCCCCTCGACACCGAGCGAGGCCAGGACGACACCGAGGATCTCTTCATTCCCGGCCGATTCAACCTCCAGCTCGAGCCCGCCGCCGAGCACGAGATCGCCCTGACCATCGCCTTGGGCGACGCGCCCGCGGACCCCGCCGACGACGCCTCGCGCACGCGCCACCTCGCCCCGATCCGCAAGACGCTCGCCGAGGCGATGCCCCAGGCCGCCGCCTCCTCCCGCGCCGCGGCCGCCCTGGCGATCGCCGCGGACGACTTCGTCGTCGACCGCGACGTCGACGGCCCGCGCTCGACGATCGTCGCCGGCTACCCCTGGTTCGCCGACTGGGGCCGCGACACCTTCATCGCCCTGCCCGGGCTGATGCTGACCACCGGCCGGCACAACGAAGCCAAGCGCGTCCTCCAGGCCTTCGCCGCTCGCATCCGCGACGGGCTCGTGCCCAACCGCTTCGACGACTACGACCCCGCGGCCGCCCACTACAACACCGTCGACGCCAGCCTCTGGTTCATCCAGGCCGCCCTGCGCTACCTCGACGCCACCGGCGACCACAAGACCTGGAACGACTGGCTCGCCGCCGCCTGCATCGACATCGTCGAGCACTACCAGCGCGGCACCGGCGGCGATGATGGCGGTGGCGGGGGGCGATTGATCCACATGGACGACGCCGACAGCCTCATCACCGCCGGCCACGGCGGCACGCAGCTCACCTGGATGGACGCGGCCTGCGGCGGCGTCGTCTTCACCCCCCGCGCCGGCAAGCCCGTCGAGATCAACGCCCTCTGGTACGCCGCGCTGCTCGGCCTCGCCGAGCGCCTCGCCCGCCGCAAGGACCCCCGCCAGCGCGACGCGGGCAAGGCCTTCTCCGACCTCGCCCGCTGCGTCGCCGCCTCGTTCAACGATAAGTTCTGGAACGAGCGCGACAACTGCCTCTACGACCACCTCTGGGCCGACGCCTCCGGCCAGGAGCACCACGACCTGGCCCTGCGCCCCAACCAGATCTTCGCCGTCGCGCTGCCGCACAGCCCACTCGACGCCCAGCGGCAGCAGCAGGTCATCGCCGCCGTCCGCGACCACCTGCTCACGCCCGTGGGCCTGCGCACCCTGCCGCCGGACGACCCGGCCTACCACGGCCAATACCGCGGCGACCAATACCACCGCGACGAGGCCTACCACCAGGGCACCATCTGGCCCTGGCTCATCGGCCCGTACGCCGAGGCCGTCCTCCGCGCCGACAGCTTCAGCGACGCCGCCCGCCAGCACGCCCGCGACGCGATCACCCCCCTGCTCGAGTCGCTGCTCGGCCAGCGCATCCCCGCCGGTGACGTCGACGACCCGGCCCGCACTTACCCGCTCATGCGTGACGCGGTGGGCCAGTTGCACGAGATCCACGAGGCCGACCCCCACCCGCTCATCGGAGAGCACCGCCCCGTCGGCTGCCCCGCCCAGGCCTGGTCCGTCGCCGAGCTCCTGCGCGTCGCGGCCCTGCTCGAAGCCGATCGCTCCACCCCCTGACGCCGCCCCTGAGCGAGTCCGCGAGCGAAGGGCCGGATTTCGAATTTCGGGGTTCCGGGATCGGGGATCCGCAGAGTGGGTGGGGTTACGATGGTCGTGGCACGGTTCGAGAAGGTTGCAGGTGCCACACAGCATCGCGCAGCGTGCTGTGTGCCGCACGCCGTCGGCCGTCCGCACACAGCACCCTTCGGGATGCTGTGTGGCACCCGTTGCCGGCGGATGCGGTGACGCATGGTTGATGGGCGCACCCTCCCCCAGCCCCTCCCGAAGGGA
>SLDI01000319.1:0-5025 GCA_007125385.1 Phycisphaeraceae bacterium
CCCCCCGCGGGACTCCCGCCATGCCCCCCTTCCCCGCCCTGCGCCGCTACTTCCACCGCGTCGATCCCGTCATCGCCGGCTGGATGCGCCGCTGGGGCCACGACCTCTTGCGCTACTCCCTGGCCGTCGTCTTCATCTGGTTCGGCATCCTCAAGCCCTTCGGCCTCAGCGAAGCCAACCCGCTCATCGAAGCCACCGTCTACTGGGCCGTCGACCCGGCGTGGTTCATCCCGTTGCTCGGCTGGTGGGAGGTGGCCATCGGCGTGTGCATGCTCTTTCGGCCGCTGATCCGCCTGGCGATCCTGCTGCTGGCGTTGCAGATGGGCGGCACGTTCATGCCGCTGGTGCTCGTGCCCGACGCCACCTGGAACGCCGCACCCTGGTGGCCCACCATCGAAGGCCAGTACATCATCAAGAACCTCGTCATCATCGCCGCCGCCATCGCCGTGGGCGGCACGGTGCGCCGGCGGGGGGAAGGATCAGCCACAGATAAACACAGATGAACACGGATAAGGGGAGTTGACCGATGCCGCCCCCCCTCCCTTCGGGAGGGGCTGGGGGAGGGCGTCACCGGCCGCCTCGCGTCGACGCCCCGCCGGTACCCCCGGGGTGTACCTCAGATTTGCAGCAGACGCAGGATGCAGCGGCTTGGGTGCCACTGGCGGCTTGTCCGCCAGTGCCTCGGCGCCGCGTACGGCATGGGTGGTTGAAACAAGCGGCACGCACGCAGTTTGCACGGTATACGTGCTATACGCGCTGCGGTGCGCCTGGTCACTGGCGGGCAAGCCGCCAGTGGCACCCCGCGTTACGGCGTCACTCGTCTGCGACAAGCCCGAGGCGTACCCGTAACACCTCCGTCCTCCGCGCTCGCCCATCTGTGTCATCCGTGGCCATTCCCCACCACCGCATCTGCTATCCTCGCACGCATGCTTGAAGACGACGCCCACGCCGACCCCTGGCACGTCCCGCCACCGGCCAGCGATGCCCCCCGACGCGCCGCCATCGCCGTCTGGACCGTCGCAGCCGTGCAACTGCTGGCCTTCGGCTGCTGCTCGTGCATGCTCACCGCCGTCGGCCTGATGCCCGAAGGTCAGTTTCGCGAGCAGCTTGAACGCCCCGACCAGGAGGTCAGCCCCGAGCAGGTCGACATGCTCGTGCAGATTCAGCCGTTCCTGCTTGGCCTGGGTCTGGTGTTGATGGCCACGATCGTCGTCCCCGCGCTCGTGCTGGTCATCCTCGCGTTCAAGGTCCGCGCCGCGAGCCTCGGCGCAACGACCGCCGCGCGGCTGATCCTCATCCTCCAGGCCGTGCTCGTAAGCCTGCTCGTCGTCGCCAACCTCGTCAGCGCCATCCTCCAGGGCGACATCCTGGGCATGCTCATGCCCCTGGTAATCTTCGGCGGGCTGCTGATCCTCATGGTCTGGGCCATCCGCCGCCTCGGCGAGGTACGCGACGCCATTGACCTCAGCCGCGCCTACCACGACCAGCCGTGGAACGTGTAGTGCGCCTTCGCCTTATTGACGCTTGAATGGTTGATTTAACCTCGGACCCCGGGGTGCCCCACCGGGGTAAAGCCAACCATTCAACCCCCAATCATTGCAGCGCTTCGCGGGTGGCACGGACAAGGCCGTCCCCGGCCTTGTCCGTGGCGGGTGGCGCGGTGGGGCCGTCATGCCGATCGGCACTGACAATCTCCGCGGACTCCGCTTGTCCGTGACACCCGACTCGCGGTGGGCGCCCCCTGCGAGTTGGAGGTGCGGACTCTGGGGCGATCAACGGCCGGCTGGACGGTCGCGGGTGTTCGTGGCGCCTGAGCACTGGCGGACAAGCCGCCAGTGGCACCCAACGCCGTGAACCATTGATTTAGGGTGGGTAGAGCGAAGCGAAACCCACCAGTCTTGCCTTGGATCTACGAGCATCGTGGTGGGTTTCGCTTCGCTCTACCCACCCTACATTAGCGCCGCCACCGAATAGTTCACGGCGTTGAGTGGCACCCGCCCCTGTTTGCGGATCCCCGATCCCCGAACCCCGAACCCGGCTCTTCCTCACGACCGCTCGCGGAACGTGCTCGGGCTCACGCCCACCAGCCGGTGGAACGTCGCCGTGAAGTGCCCGTGGCTGGCGAAGCCCGTGGCCTGGGCGATCTCGCCGATCGGCGTCCGCGTCGCACGCAGCATCCACTTGGCGATCATCAACTGCATCCGCAAGAGGTAATGCTTGGGGCTGATCCCCGCGTGCTTGACAAACAGCCGATGGAAGTGGAACGGGCTGGTCTGCACCGCCTCGGACACCTCCGCCAGCGTCGGCGAGCTGCGGTAATGATCCGACAGGTACGCCACCGCCCGCGCCACCCGGTCGTCCTCCAGCGGCCCCAGCGGCGGCACGTCATCCGCGGCCAGCGGACGCAGCTCCACCGACCAGTGCCCGCCAAGGCCCGGCATCGCCTCGACCCGCTGGAAGCGCACCCACGTGCCCTCGCCCCCAAGCTCCAGCGCCAGGTCGTGCACCTCCGTGTCCTTGAGCTCCGGCCAGCGCTGCGCCACCACGGCGGGCAACTGCGTGCGCAGATCCTCCAGCGTCTGAGGCTCAAGCAGGAACCGCGCCTCGGTGTGCGGGTCCGCGTGCACCAGCTCGAACTCGCCGCTGAGCAGCACGCGCCCCAGCTCCGGCTCCACCGGATGGTCGTACGCCGCCTGCAGGGCACGCAACAGCAGGCTGCCAAGCTGCTCGGCCCGCTCGTCGAACGCCTCGCCCGGCCGCGCCGCCGCCAGATACCACCAGTGCCCCGTCGAACGCGACGCCGGCGTCATCTGCACCATCGCCTCCAGGCCCGCCGGCAGCAGCGACACCTCGTTGGCCGCCGTCCGCTGCGTCGCCACCCCCCGCCGACGCGCACGCTGGAACAGCTCGTCACGCTTGTGCCCCCCCCCGCACCAATGCGTCACCGCCTCGCCGTCCAGGCCCTCGGCCAGCACAAACGCGTCCACGCGCGGCGAGCGCGGATCCAGCAGACCCGCCGCGATCACCTGCACCGCCAGCGCCTCCTTGAGCTCGCTCAGCAGCGGTGCCTCCGTCTTCGTATTGCTTTGCAGGAAGCCCACGGGTGGTTCCTTCGTTTCACGGTGCACGCCCTCGCGCACGACTGTCAACTGTCAACCAATCGCTGTAGCAAAAACAGGGCCCCACGGCCTGCCGAACGATGCAGGACCGGAATTGCGGTAAACAGGGTAACCTATTTTCCTGCTTTCGCAATCCCGCAACGCTCACTATTTAATACGAGCATTCGTCGGCCTCGGATGAGCAATCTCGCACAAATCGCGCCTCGCCGCGCCCGTTCACGACACGCAGCGAAAATGGGTCGATACCCGCCCCTTTACTCCTTTGTACCCCCTCCCCAGGCCCCCCAAACGCCCCCTCTTGCTCACTTGCCCTGCCCTGCTCCTCGCCATCGATACCCCCGCCACAGACGCCTCCATCACCCCTCCACGCCGCCGCCCTGGCCCGCCTCCGCCGCGGGCTGCTCCACCCACCAACGCAGACGCCCGCCCCGGCAGTCGATGTGCGCCATGAAGCACCCGCCCCGGTAGCGCCAGAACAGGGGCCAGATCACCTGCCGATCCGTCTCCGGAATCGGCAGCGCCGCCAACTCGCCCGGCTCGTGCCAGCCCAGCCGCCCCTCGTCAAACCACACGCGCTGAACCGCCACCGGCCGGGTCAGCTCGTACAGAAACATCAGCCAGTGACCCGCGTCGCCAAACGCCCGCTCCGACACGATCCCCGTCAGGTGCAGATCCGCCGCACTCACCTCCAGGTGCGCCTCCTCCGCGATCTCCCGCACCGCGCACGCCGTCGGGCTCTCGCCCACGCCCTGCTCCAGCTTGCCCCCAATCGGCGAATACAGCTCCTCGTTCGGCGGCTTGCGGCGGTGCAGCAGCAACACCCGCCCCCGCTCGTCGAACAGGTAGCACAGCACGGCGATCTGGTACGGCAACGCCTCGCCCACGCACCGATCCTACCAAGTCCCCCGGACAGCAAAAAAAGCCGGACCCCGCCAGGGGGCCCGGCCTCCATCGCTCAGTGGGCCCGGGGCGTCACTGCTCGGGATACTCGATCACGACCTCATCCACAAACAACGGCCCGCCGGCGTCCGAGCCGCGGAAGTACAGCCCGGCCGCCCCGCCGGGCAGCGAGTCATCGCCGATCGTCGCCTCCTGGCCGTTGCCCGTGACCCGCGGGTTGTCCGCGTCGGTAAAGTCGAACACCCACTGGCTCCAGCCCTCGCGCCGCGGCACGCGCGTCGAGCTGAGGTTGAACCACCGGTTCTCCCCCGTGTTCGTCCACGCGTAGTCCTGGTCCCCCGCCAGGTAGCTCCGCCACGCCACCCGGATCGCCAGGATGTCGCCGATGCCGCTGACGACGCCGAAGCGCGGCCCTTCCCCGCCCGTGGCGCCCGGCCGCTGCACGCCATCCTCATGCACCCACATCGTGATGCGCACAGGCAGGTCATCCTCGCCGCCGAAGACGAACCGGGCCGTGTCGCCCGCCCCCAGCCGCAGGCTCACCCCCCCTTCGCGGGCACGCTCATCGCTGATCCCGGCGCCCTCAAGCGTCCATTCCCGCTCGTCCAGATCCTCGGTGAAGTCGAGGCTGAGCGCCTGGCCCGGCCGCAGCACCGGCGCCGCATCGGGGTCGTCGCGCTGCTCGCCCACGATCACGCTCACCCGCTGCACCCGCGTCTCGCCGCCCAAGTGCCAGTGCACCTCGTACTCGCCCACCTCCTGCTCGCCGGTCGCCGGCACCGTCCCGTCCCAGCGCGGCATGACGTACTGCGAGCCGCTGCCGTCGACCTGCTCCTCGTGGATCATGCCCAGGCTCGAGCCCGTCTCGGCGTCGACCAGCTCGATGCGCAGCGTCCCCGAGCCGCGCACCTGCGTCGCCAGGATCGTCCGGTCGTTGTTCGCCAGCTCGATCGTGCCCGGGATCACCTGGTTCATCGAGATGTGGTGCCCCGGCTCAGGCTCACGC
>SLDI01000527.1:0-5009 GCA_007125385.1 Phycisphaeraceae bacterium
AACCCACCACGAGATGGTGAGATTCACCGATGTTCGTGGTGGGTTTCGCTGCGCTCTACCCACCCTACACCGACGCCGGCAACGCGCTCTATCCGCCCGGAGGCCAGTAACCGCGCAAAGCATCCACTTGCCGCGCGATTGCACCGCGCACGCCCTCTTCACCGCCGAGGCACTGGCGGACAAGCCGCCAGTGGCACCCAATCATCACATCGCATGCCACACGGCAATCCGAAATCGCCAATTCATCCGCCCACCGCCACTACAATCCCCCCATGCCTCACCCGACCGCCGTGCTGAACGTCGTGGGCCTGACGCAGGCCATGCTCGCGCACGCGCCGCATCTCCGTCGCCTCGCCGACGAAGGGCGCATCGTCGAGCTCGCGCCAACTCTTCCGGCCGTCACGTGCAGCGTGCAAGCCTCGATGCTCACCGGCGTGCCGCCGCGCGACCACGGCATCGTCGCCAACGGCTGGTACTTTCGCAACATCGCCGAGGTGCGCTTCTGGAACCGCTCGAATCATCTCATCGAAGCCGAGCAGCTCTGGGACACCGCCCGCGCCCGCGACGCGTCCGTGACGTGCGCCAACCTCTTCTGGTGGCACAACACCTACGCCAGCGCCGACGTGGTGCTCAACGTCCGCCCGATGTACAAGGCCGACGGCCGCAAGATTCCCGACTGCTACAGCGAGCCGCCCACCCTGCGCGACGCGATTCAGCGCGAGCTGGGCGCGTTTCCGCTTTTTCACTACTGGGGCCCGCTGGCGGACATTACCTCCACGCGCTGGATCGTCGACGCCGCGATCCGCGTGCGCCAGCGCCACGACCCGACGCTCATGCTCGTCTACCTGCCGCACCTGGACTACGCCTTGCAGAAGTACGGTCCCGACGACGCGCGTGTCGCCGGCGACGTCGCGGCCATCGACGCCGAGGTGGGCCGGCTCATCGACGACCTGCAAGCCCACGGCCGGCGCGTGCTCGTCGTCAGCGAGTACGCCGTCGAGCCCGTGCACGAGGCGGTTCCCATCAACCGCGTGCTGCGCGAGGCGGGCCTGCTCGCCGTGCGCGACGAGGCTGGCCGCGAGCTTCTTGAAGCCGGCGCGTCGGCCGCGTTCGCCGTCGCCGACCACCAGGTCGCCCATGTCTATATCAACGATCCGGCGCAGCTCCAACGCGTCGCCGACATCTGCCGCGCCACCGCCGGCGTCGAACAGGTGCTCGACCGACAGGCCCAGCGCGCCCCGGGCGTGGATCACCAGCGCAGCGGCGAGCTCCTGCTCGTCGCGGAACGCGGCCACTGGTTCTGCTACGACTACTGGCTCGACGACCGCCGCGCCCCCGACTTCGCCCGCACCGTCGAAATCCATCGCAAGCCCGGGTTCGACCCGCGCGAGCTGTTCATCGACCCCGCACTCCGCTGGCCCAAAGCCCAGCTCGCATGGCGCCTCTTCAAGCGCAACGCACTCGGTCTGCGCTCGCTGCTTGACGTGATCCCGCTGGACAACAGCCTCGTCCGCGGCTCGCACGGCCGCGTCGATCAACCGCCCGGCCAACGCCCGCTCATGATCACGCCCATGCCCGGCGATGACGGCCCCACCCCCCTGCCCTGCACGCACGTCCGCGACGCCATCCTCGCCACGCTGTTCGACGACCTGCAATAGGTTCAGTCGGCAAAGCGTGCTCAACGGGCGCCCCTGACAACGCCCGCCCCACCCGTTACACTTACCAGGCTTGCTTCCCACGGATCGCCTTCATGACCGCGGACGGCATTCACATCGGCGTCGACACCGGCGGCACGTTCACCGACCTCGTCGCACTCGATGCCCGGCACCAGCTCCTGGCCACCCACAAGCTGCTGTCCACGCCCGGCGACCCGGCGCGCGCCGTGCTCGCCGGCATCGACGCCCTGCTCAAGCGCCTGGGTGAGCCCTCACGGCGCAAGGCCCGCCCCCGCGTCACGCATGGATCCACCGTCGCCACCAACGCCCTGCTGGAGCACGCCGACTCACCCGCCGCCCTCGTCACCACCGCCGGCTTCGAGGACGTGCTCGCCATCGCACGCCAGGACCGCCCCGAGCTCTACGCCCGCGTCCCGCATCGCGAAGCCCCGTTGATCGCCGACGACGCACGCCTGGGCATCGACGAGCGCGTCGCCCACGACGGCCGGGTGCTGCGCGCCCCGGACAACAAGCAGATCGACACCGTCGCGGACAAGCTCCGCGCGATGAAGGTGCGCGCCGTAGCCGTGTGCCTGCTGCACAGCTACGCCAACGACGAGCACGAGCGCGCCGTCGCCCAGCGCTTGCGCAAGAAGCTGGGCAACAACGTCCACCTGACCGTCTCGCACGAGCTGCTGCCCGAGTTCCGCGAGTATGAGCGCACCGCCACGTGCGCCGTCAACGCCGTGGTCGCGCCGCGCATGTTGCGCTACACGAATCGCCTCGCCCGCGAGATCGGCGAGCCGCGGCTGCGCGTCATGGCCTCGCACGGCGGGACGCTGCCCGTCGCCGCCATACGCCAGGCGCCGGTGCGCACCGTGCTGTCAGGCCCCGCGGGCGGCGTGCTCGGCGCCGCCCACGCCGCCGAGGCCGCGGGCATCGAAGGCGTCATCACCTTCGACATGGGCGGCACGAGCACGGATGTCGCGCTGTGTCGCGGCGCGCCCGTGCTCCGCAGCGAGGGCGAGGCCGGCGGCGTGCCCGTGCGCCTGCCCATGGTCGACATGCACACGGTCGGCGCCGGCGGCGGGTCGATCGCCTGGCTGGACGCCGGCGACGCGCTGCGCGTCGGCCCGCGCTCCGCCGGTGCCGAGCCCGGGCCGGCGTGTTACGGCAAACAGAAAGGCGAGCCCAAGCCCACCGTCACCGACGCCCACGTCGTGCTCGGGCACATCCCCGCCGACCAGGAGCTGGGCGAGTCGCTGCGCATCGACCGCGACGCCGCCATCGCCGCCGTGCAAGCCATCGCCGACAAGGCCGGCCTGACCCTGCACCGCGCCGCCGTCGGCATCCTTCGCGTCGCCGAAGCCACCATGGCCCGCGCCATCGGGCGCATCTCGCTCCAGCGCGGCCGCGACCCGCGCGACTACGCGCTCGTGCCCTTCGGCGGCGCCGGCGGCCTGCACGCCTGCCGACTCGCCGAAGCCATCGGCATGACAGGCGTGCTCGTGCCCGTCCTCCCGGGCCTGCTCAGCGCCGTAGGCATGCTCGGCGCCGGGCCACGCTACACCTTCTCCCACGCCCTGATGCTGACGCTCGCGCCCGATGAGCTTGCCGGCGACAACGTCACCGACCGCTCCGACGTCGCCCACGCCTTCGACGCCATGCGCAAACACGCCGACGACGCCATGGCCGCCGAAACCGTCGCCACGGAACACCGACGCGACATCCGCGCCCTCGACCTGCGCTACGCCGGGCAGTCCTACGAACTGACCATCACCCTCGACGAACCCCGCGGCCACGACAACCCCGTCAACGTCCTCGACGCCTTCCGCGCCGAGCATCGCCGCCTCTACGGCTAC
This sequence comes from Phycisphaeraceae bacterium, assembly GCA_007125385.1. Taxonomy (GTDB): domain Bacteria; phylum Planctomycetota; class Phycisphaerae; order Phycisphaerales; family Phycisphaeraceae; genus SKPT01. Next base: position 3,518 of record SLDI01000527.1, read on the forward strand.
GCCCCCGACGACCGCGCCATCGAGATCGTCGCCGCACGCCTGACCAGCGAGGTCCGCGGCCAACCCGTGCAAATGCCCACACTCGCAACACGCAACGACAACACCACGCCCGACACCCGCGACCTGACCGTCCACGACGGCGAACGCGAGGTCACCTACCGCCACGTCCAACGCGACCAACTGTGCGCCGGCGACTGCTTTAACGAACCGCTCATCGTCGCCGAATACTCCGCCACCACCGTCGTGCCGCCCGGCTGGTCGCTGGCGGTCAACGACGTCGGCCAACTGCTGCTGGAAGTACGCGACGACGCAGGGCAAGGCAAGGCGAATTAGGAACCCAGGAAACCAGGAACAAGGCAATGACTACTCAAACCAACCGATTCCGGCCCCCCTCCCTCCGGGAGGAGCCGGGGGAGGGTGTCTCCGACCACCCTGCGTCACCGGCATTGCAAGGAACTGGTGGGTTTCGCTTCGCTCTACCCACCCTACATCCAGACCCAACGCCTCCCGCCCTCCTGGCTTCCTGGTTTCCTCATTCGTTCCCCATGACGCCCTGAAGGCATCAACATGACCCAGGCCCACGACCCTCCCACCGACGCCCACCACTTTGACGCCATCGAGCTCGAGGTCTTCAAGCACCTGTTCGCCTCCGCCGCCGAGGAGATGGGCGTGCGCCTGATGCGCTCCGCCTACTCGCCCAACATCAAGGAGCGCCGCGACTTCTCCTGCGCGCTCTTCGACGCGGCCGGCGACATGATTGCCCAGGCGGCGCACATCCCCGTGCACCTCGGCTCGTCGCCGCTGTCCGTTCAGGCCGTCATCGACGCCTTCGCCATCGACCAGATGAAGCCCGACGACCGCTTCATCGTCAACGACCCCTTCGCCGGCGGCACGCACCTGCCCGACATCACGGTCATCGCACCATGCTTCATCGCCGACGAGCCAGGCCCGCGCTTCTTCGTCGCCAACCGCGCCCACCACGCCGACGTCGGCGGCACAACACCCGGCTCCCTGCCCATCTCCACCAGCATCGACGACGAGGGCGTGCGCATCGCTCCGAGCCGACTCGACGACGAGCTCATCGACTGGATCTGCAACCAGACACGCACGCCCGGCGAGCGGCGCGGCGACCTGCGCGCCCAGCTCGCCGCCCTCGACGTGGGGCTGGACCGGCTCACCGAGCTGTGCCAGCGTCACGGGCCCGAGCGCATCAGCCAGGCCGGCGAGGCGCTGCTGGACTACACGGCGCGTTTCACGCGCAACCTCATCGCCTCGCTGCCCGACGGGGTGCACCGGTTCCGCGACTATCTGGACGACGACGGCCAGGGCCAGCGCGACATCGCCATCCGCTGCACGCTGACCATCGCCGGCGAGCGGGCGACGGTGGACCTGCGCGACAGCGACGACCAGGTGGCCGGGCCCGTCAACGCCGTCCGCGCCATCGCCCTCTCCGCGGTGATGTACGCCTTCCGCTGCCTTGCGCCCACCGACG
>SLDI01000682.1:0-5008 GCA_007125385.1 Phycisphaeraceae bacterium
CTGCTCCAGATCAACGACGACGATGGCCTTGAGCCCACGGGGAGTGAATCGCGCCGTACTGAGTGGCACGCCACCGCCAGTGCCGAGGCCCCGGTGCTCGGCGACCGCCTCATCGCCGACGACCCCGACGACATCGCGACGTGGCGCAGCATCCACACGCCCCGGCCCGGGCAATGGCGCGGCCACGTGGCGTGGAACGACAACCACGTCAGCTTCGAGGCCCAACCCACCCTCACCCGCACGCGCTACGGCCCCGTCAGCAACACCGCCGACTCACTGTTCCACGCGGACCCGGCCAAGCAGCAGGGCCCAAGTGACCCGGCAGGCAACGCCCACCTGGTCATCCGCGGCGCCGACGGCGTCGTGGAGTGAATCCAGCGACGGCCGGACGGGCGCGGCAGCGATGTCGCGAGGCGGCGGACCTCAGGGCCCTGACCAGCCCGTGCCGGCCCAGGCGCGGTGGCCTCGTCCTTGTTATTCGCCGCCCCAACATGACCGCGTCCAGGTCAGATTGGGAGGTTTCCCGGGGAGGTGCTAGGCTGGGGGAAGCGAGTTCCGCCAGCCTCGGCCACGATGCCTTGATCGCCCCACCCGGGAGCCTGCACCATGGCCATCTACGAGATCCAGGCCACCGGCATTCAAGATATCCACGAGACCTCTTTCAGCCAGGCCGGCCTCCGCGAGCGCGCCGATCTCCAGCGCCTGTTGCGCGACCGCATTGACGTGATCGCCCCCGACACGCTCGTCATCGCCGAGGAGTTCGGCCAATGGGAAGACTCGCGGCGGCGCATCGACCTGCTGGGCATCGACGACCAAGCCAACCTGGTGGTCATCGAGCTCAAACGCACCGACGATGGCGGCCACATGGAGTTGCAGGCGATCCGTTATGCGGCCATGGTCTCACAGATGACGTTTGACCGAGCCGTTGACCTGCTCGCGCACCACCTCAAGGCTCTCGGCAGCGACGAGGATGCCCGGCAAACACTGCTCAACCACCTCGGCTGGGACGAGCCGGACGAGGACATGTTCGCCCAGGACGCGCGCATCGTGCTCGCGGCGGCTGACTTCTCGAAGGAGATTACCACCAGCGTGCTCTGGCTCAACGAGCGTGGCCTGGACATCCGGTGCGTGCGGATCAAGCCATATACGGATGGCCAGCGCGTGCTCGTGGACGTGCAGCAGCTCATCCCGCTGCCGGAAGCCGAGGACTACCAGGTCCGGATGCGCGAGAAGCAGCAGCAGGAGCGCAAAGCTCGCCGGGGTGTTCGCGAACGGTTCGACATTACCGTCGGCGAGGACCACTTTCCGGCCATGGAACGCAAGTACGCGATGTTGAAGGTCGTTCAGGGCCTGTGCGCCGCCGGGGTCAGCCCCGAGCAGATCGCGGAGGTTGTCGACTGGAGGAAGCACCTGTTTGCCTGTTGCCCGGGGGCGCTGGACAGCGAGGCATTCCACGCGCAGATGCCTGCCCGAGCCCAGAGCGAGGGGTGGAAGTTCTCCGAGGCCCGCTATTTCACGGACGACGACGGGTTGATCCGCGTCAACGGCAGCACGTACGCACTGCTCAACCGCTGGGGGCCGCGCACCGGAACGGCCCTTCGTCGCCTGACGGAGCGGTTCCCAGACCGCGGCGTGAGCTTTCGCCGGCTCGGCCCGGCGGACCTCGAATGAGTCTTCCTTCGCACCATCTCCAAGGCATGACTTGCTCGGCTCCACGCCCTCGCCGAACATCGTCCCCGGCCATCACCAGCCGCGCCGTCGGCGTCGACGGCTGCCGCGGCGGCTGGTTCGCCGTCAGCGCCGACGTGCAGGGCAACCTCCACGCCCATCGTTACGACACCATCAATGAGCTCTGGCAGGCCTGCCGCAGCGCCCGCCTCATCCTGGTCGACATCCCCATCGGCCTCATCGACGGCGACGCGGCCCGCCGGGCGTGCGACGAACAGGCCCGCGCCCTGCTCGGCCCGGCACGCAACCGCGTCTTCTGGCCGCCGTGCCGTGCAGCTTTCACCGCCGCCAGCCACGCCGAGGCCAGCCGCATCAACCGCCAGCACACCGGGCGGGGCCTGTCCATCCAGAGCTGGTCGATCATGCCCAGGATCCGCGAGGTGGACGTGTTCCTGCAGAGCCAACCCCGGGCCCGCGGCGTTCTGCGCGAATGCCATCCTGAAGTCTGCTTCGCAGCCCTGGCCGGCCGGCCGCTGACCCACACCAAGAAGCGGACCGCCGGCATCAAGGAGCGCCTGGAAATCCTCGCCCGGCACCTGCCCGGCGCGACGGCGTTCTACGAACGGGCCCGCACGGCGTACCCACCTGGCCGCACCGGCGTGGGACGGGATGATATTGTCGACGCCATGGCGGCCTGCGCCACCGCCATGCAGCCCGCCGAACAGTTGTCCACGTTGCCCGATGACCCGCAGTGCGACGCTCACGGCCTGCCCATGGAGATGGTGATGTGCAGGCAAGGCGAGGTCACTGTTGGATAGATCCGGTACGCTGGGATGCAACGCTCCGAACCGTCGCCGGCATTCTGATGCTGGCGGCGGTTTTCTCACCTGGCCCGTCGATTCCATCGTCTACTGAGCAGACACCCATGTCGTTGAAAGCGCATTGGAACAGTCACCGACGCTGGACACGGTGACCGGCCACTCGCCAGCCAGGTCGACCGAAGAGCATTTTGTTCGACACGGCTGACCGGTTCAACCCACTTGCCTCATCACCTCGATCGCCCGCTTGTGATTCTGTTCCGCGTACGTACCGGTGATCGCCAGCGAGCTGTGGCCGAGGATAATCGAGGCGACCTCGATGCCAAACTGTCGGCGCAGAAAGGTCGCCGCGTTGTGGCGGAGTTGGTGCGGATGCCACCGGTGGTCACGCCGCCACGTCCGGAGCCGGGACCAGGCCTCGGCGCCGATTCGGGTCCGCCATTCCGTGTCGGTCTCCCAGCGAGTGCTTCGATGTTTGCGGCCGCGACCCGGCACGCGGATGCGCTTCCACTCGGCGGGCGGCGGCCAAGTGCGGTCGCAGGCTTAGTAGATCGCCCGCCGGTAGGCCGCCACGTCGTAGACCTCTCCCACCTTGCGATCTGATTCGCGGCCGCCGGGTTTCTGCCCTGCACGCCGTCCCTGGCCCGAGGTGCGGCGCCGACGCATCGTCTCGGCCAAAGCATCACGCGGGCTGAACAGCGGGCGATCAAGCCGGCCGGCCCGCATGAATGCCCGCAGCACGCGCTGGGCACGCGGACCGAAATAGATCGTTCGCTCGTGGCCGTGGTGCGCCGTCTTGTGGCCCGACGGCTTGAACGTCCAGACGGCGCCGGTGGTGTCGATATCCGTGGCTCGCAGACCCACAAGCTCCCCCGCCCGGGCGCCGGTAAGCAACTGAAGGTTCACCAGCCCGCGGACCGGCCTGGTCATCTGCCGCCGTGCCAGACGTATATCCCGTCGGGGCACGGGCTTGATTCGCTCGGTTTCCCGGCCGCCCTCGCCCGGCCGCAGCCCCGGCACCGTGGCCAGCCGCCGGTGGACCCGCTCGTCGCACAACTCGTGCGACGCCGCCCACTTGAAGGCCGTGCGGATCCAGTTCACCCGCTTGTTGATGGTCCGCCGGGCCAGGTCCTGCTCGATCATCTGCTGCCGCACCACCCGCAGCCGCTTGGGCCCGAACGACGGCGCGGGTTCGCTGCCGTAGAACTGACGCACCGCCTTGAGGGCGGCACGCACATGGGCCAAGTCCCCGTCGTAGCGATTCCGAGCCTCTTTCAGGTACGCGACGAACACCTCGGTGACGCTGGCTTCCTCGACCGCAGGCTCAATCGTCGCGGCCGGCAGCCTTCGGCCGTTGGCGACCCATTCGGCCATGAGCCGGCGGTACTCCTCCTCGGCCTGATCGCTGCCCCACGGACCGAGCCTGAGGCGCTGGCCATTGATCTTGACGTACGCCAGACCGCGGTCGCGGTACATCCTCGGCAGACGGTTCTTCAGTCGTGGCATGGTGCGTGCTCCTGCGCAACGGTCAACAGTTGACCTTTTCGCGGGCCGCACCTTCGGAGAAGGGTGGACGCTAACATGCGTCGTCGGCGAAACTTGAGGCAATAGAGCGGACCATACACTCTTCGAACTTCTGCGAAAAGTGCGCGCGAGACTAATTTCGTGTCGGGATCGCTCGACCGAATCGAAAAGTCTCGGGTTATGGGGCTTGAGAGGCCGTGAGGGGCGATCGGCCTCTATTTACAACGGCGCGGGGGTGGGCCAAAAGGTCGGACAGCGTTCTGAACTGGACTTACGGCACCGGGGAAGGCGCCGTCCGTGGTGCTGACCGGCATCGCGTAGCGTGCTGTGTGCCGAACGTCGTGGGACGCTCGCACACAGCGCCCTTTGGGACGCTGTGTGGCATCCCACCCCGCCCCCACCCCGCCGCAACCCCCAACCCTCAACCCCCAACCCGGGCCGCCAGTTTGTTGAGGTCCGCCCCCGCAGATACTCGGCGAGCAACCGCCCTACCGCCTCTTCTGGACCGATCAACTGACATGATTTGACGTGTCAACTGACATGGTATACCCTCCCGACATCCTTCCGGGGGCTAAGGAGTCGCCGTTGTCCAAGTACCACGTCCTGCTCGATCAGGTCCGCCATGCGATCCAGGCGGGCGAGCACGGCCGCGCGGGCGATCGGTTCATGCCCACGCGCAGGTTCGCGCAGGTGCTCGGCGTGTCGCTGGCGACGGCGCAGAAGATCCACCGCCAGCTTCAGCACGAGGGCCTGCTGGTGCCGGACGCGACGAACCCGGCGATCATCAGCGCCCAGGGCCTGCGTCAAAGCCATGCCGGGCCGCGCCGTCTGGGGCTCGTCGTCACGCATATCGCCAGCCCGTTCTTCAGCAACCTCGCCCAGCACATCCAGGCGGCGGCCCAAGTGGCGGGGCATCAGGTGCTTGTCGGTTCGAGCGAGCACGACTTCGCCCGCGAGCGGGAGTTGATCGATTCGTTTCGCGACATGGGCGTCGAGGC
>SLDI01000072.1:0-4995 GCA_007125385.1 Phycisphaeraceae bacterium
AACACCGCGGGCAACTGCTGCCACACCGCCGCGCGCTGCAGCCGCGCCAGCACGCCCGACCGAAGCCACGCCCACGGCCGGCACCCAGCGGCCGACCGGCGTACCCCAGCGTCAGGACCAGCCGACGCGACCGGCGGCCGAGCCGCAGCACGAGATCGGGCAGGCCGAACTCGCCGGGCAGGCCACGCCCGAGCAGGTGCGGCGCAGTCTCGTCCAGGGACCACGCCACGAGCGTGAACGTGCCGTGGGCCAGTTGCTCGCCGCCCGGGTGCTGCGCGGCAGCGGCGAGGCACCAGCCCGCGTCAGCAGCGAGGACATGAACCGCGCGGCCACGGAGTTGATGGCGTCCTATCCCGACGCCCACCGCGAGATCGTTCGCCACCTCGAAGGGGCCATGCATCAGGCCCGCCGCCTGGTGAGCCTGACACGCGAACACGGGTCGTTCGACCACGCCCTGGCCGCGTTCCGCCAGGCGCCCACCGCGGCGCGAAGGCAGGAGCCGGTGCGACGCACCATCGAGCGCGTCACCGGCATCGCCCGCGAACCGGCGCGTGTGACCGAGCAGCAGGCGCTGAACGTGCGCATGCGGGCCCAGCAACAGGCCGCACGCGGTGCCGACGCCGCCGCCCGACGCCAGGAGCGGGCCAACGCCCGAAGCCAGCTCCAGGCGATGCGGCGGGACCTGACGGCACGACGCGACAGCGCCGAGGCGGTACGCCAGCGCCTGGCCGCGCTCGTGACCGGCACACTGCCGCGATCGGTGCGGGCCGAGTTCATCGTCGCCGTCCGCGACGCCGACACGCCCGCACGGCTGGCCCGGGGCATCCAGCGCGTCGAGCAGGCCCTGGAACGCTTCGAGCATCGGCAGGCGGTGCGCAGCCTGCACGAGTCGATCCGACGGCTCCAGCGGCGCTTCGGACGCAACTTCGAGCGCATGCGGCCCGAGTACCGCGATCGCATCCGCGCCCTGGCCGGTGACGTGGACCTGCAACGCATGACCGACCGCAAGCGCCAGGCCCTGGCACGCCTGGCCCGGATGCTCCAGCGCGACCCCGACGCCCTCGTGCCTCCGCATGTCGTCCAGTCGGTCCAGCGCCTGTCGCGGCGACGGGTCGAAACCATCACAGCCGATGAGCTGCGCGACATCGAGAACGCCCTGCAGCACATCAGCGCCCTGCACGAGACGAAACGCCGCCTGCTGACGCACCGGCGGGATCGCACCCGCGATGAGGTCATCAACTCCATCGCCAGCGAGGTCGACGAACGGGCCGCGGTGGTGCGACCGGGAGCGCTGAGCCGTGGGCTGCGGCAGTTGGCCGGGCTCGTGGAGGACGCCGGGGCACAACAGGGGCCGTATCGCCACGCGGTCAAGCAGTTCTTCCGCGAGGGTGCCACACGCTCGGAACTCCTGCAGGAGGAAATCAGCCCCCAGCTTCGAGACCTGGTGTGGGAGAACATCGGCGTGCAGGGCTACCACCAGGAACTGCTGCACCGGCAGCGCTACTTCGACGCCTTCGCCGCCGAGATTCGGGACACCGCCGGGCTGGAGGTCGGCTCGCGGGCGATCAACCGGTGGCGACGCGAGCAGGTGGAGATCCCCACGGCGGAAGGCCCGGCGCGGCTGACGCGCGGCGAGGCCGCCGAACTGTTCGCCCACACGCTCGACAGCAGCACGCGCATGGAGATTCTCAAGGCCGGATACATGCTCCACCGCAGCGGCGAGACGCTGCATTTCACCAGCCGCCACCTGCGGGAGATTCACCAGCACGTCGGCCAGGCCGAGCAGGCGGTCGCCCGGGCGGCTCACCAGCAGATCAACACCGCCATGCGCGAGGACCTGAACCGGGAGTGGGTGCGTGTGCATGGCTACGAGATCGCCGAGCGGACCGACCACTACCCGCGGCGACGGGCGCTGGACCCGACGCCCGAGGAGTTCGACCCGCGCCGCAGCAGCCTCGAAATCGGCCGGGAGAACCTGGAGGCCGCGGGCATCTTCCAGCGCCGCACCGGCAGCCGCTCTCCCGTGCGCGGCTTCGACATCTTCGACACCTACCTGCGCCACAACGACACCGTGGCCAAGACCGTCGCCTACATGGCCCCGGTGACCGATGCCCGGGCGGTGCTGCGCGACCCGCGGGTGCGCGAACGGATCATCCGCCACCATGGCGAGAGCGCCGTGCGCAGCATCGAGAACCGAATCAAGGAACAGACGATCAGCCAGCCGATCCACGGCGCGGAGAACGTGTGGGCCAAGCGGTTCATCGGCAACGCCGGCCTGTCCATCCTGTCCCTGCGGCCGTTCACCGCCCTGCTCAACCCCTCGGGCATGTTCATCTCCGCCTCGTATCAGGGCACGAGCCGGTACATGCTCCAGGCCCTCGCCGCACCGCTGGATTGGGCGCAGGTCAGCCAGCGCGCCCGCCAATACTCGCCCTACTGGCGTGAGCGCTACGAGAACTTCATGCACCAGTCCACCTCGGGCGTGCTCGGGCCGACGCGCATGGAGATCGGGCCCAAGCCGCTGCCGCACCACGGCCTGGCGCACATCGAGCTCACCGACCGCTTCGGGGCCGTCATCCGCTGGCGCGCCGCCGAGCTTGAGATCGCCGACACCCGGCCGGACCTGGCGGCGGGAAGCGACGCCTATTACCACGCGGTGGCCCGGCAGTGGGAGCGGCTGATGTTCCGCGGGGAGAACACCGCCCACGCGATGGAGCATGGCGGTGTGCTGGCCGCCGGTCGGCGCAACCCCTGGTTCGGCTTCCTGACCATGTTCCAGTCCAGCGTCTCGAAAATCTACGGGGCCGCACGCCGGGGCCTGCTCGACATGCAGCGCGGCCAGCGGCTCCTGCGCCAAGGCAACCGGGCCGACGGCGGACGGCTGGTCGCCCGGGGCGTGCGCACGCTGGCGATGGTGGCGGGCTCGCTCGCCTTCGCCGCGACCATACGCGAGGCATCCCTGCGGGCACGCGGCATCGAGATTGAGGGCCGGCGCCCGTGGACGGCCATCGCCAGTGAAGCGGCCGGGACGATCCCGGTGGTGGGCGATGTGCTCGCCGGCGGCATCCGCTCCATCGAGCGACGCGGCCACGGCTGGATCGGCCGCGACACGCCCACGGACCAGGTCATCACCGCGGCCATCGACATTCAGGGCGGGCTCATCGCCGCCACCGACGCCCGGCTCAACGAGCGCGTGGATCAGGACGGCAACCCCGTCGAGATTCAGCAGTGGCTGCGGGTCGCCGACGGCCTGGCGACGATCATCGCCATGACCAAGGGCCTGCCCTACCTCTCCCTGAGCGACTACAAGCTCATGGGCGAGCAGGCGAGGGAGTCCCTGGTGCCGGGACGGCCCGACCGCCTGGACGTGCTGCGTGAGCTGCGCGAGGCCGAGCCCCGCCCGGATGCGTCACAGCCCCGACGCCTCTTGTGGGGGGCGATCCGACGCGGGGACACCCGGGCCTTCCGCCGGGCCGTCGAGCGCCTGCGGGAGGCGGGCGTCGAGCCCACGCCGGAGGAGATCAGGGCCACCATCACACGGCGCTACCCCTTCGGCCGCTTCGAACGCGACGCCGAGGCCCTGGAGGCCCTGACGCCCGACCTGCGGCAGAACGTGCTGCTGATGCTCGACGAACGCGATGAGATGCTGCGGCAGGCGAACCTGCTAATCGAGGAGAACGCGGACGTGGTGGCAGGCGAGCAGGGCATCCGGACCGGGTCGGACAGGGCGGGGCGGTGACGGGGGGCATCGGTGGGGCGAACGGTCGATGTCAAGAATGGTGTAGACTGGGAAGACAACCAATTGTACAGTATAACAGCCCCCTGGCAGGAGCGCCGCAATGGAACCGAAGCAGCAAAAACCGCCAGCAGAACCGCTGGAGAAGCAATACCTACAACTCTTTACGGTTGGCCACGATCACCAGCACGAGGCGTCCGAGCAGCCTGACGAGCAGTGGAGCCTTGAGCAGCCATCGGCACTGCAGCATGTTGAAAGTGTAACTACCTATGACACCGGTGGCCGCGCAATAACACAGTAGAGGCACCGACAGCCGAGGGGGCCAGCTTGCCGAACTGGAATCAGATCCTACAGGAAATTCAGGAGTTCGACCGCCGAGCCAGCCAGAAGCTGGACTTGGTGCGGCGAGGCTATCTGGCAGAGTTGCAGAAGAAGACCGGCCGCAACGCCATCGCGTATTACTCTGGATTCCTGAGCAAGCCGGGTGTGGCGCAGTCGGAGATCAACGACGAGGACAAGAACGGCTTCATGATGGCGGTACATATGTTGGACCGCGCGAAGGGTTTGGACCTCATCCTTCACACCCCTGGCGGGAGCATTGCGGCCACACAGTCGATCGTTGATTACCTGCACCAACTCTTTCAACACCCCGACGGGGGACCCGATGTCCGGGTCATCGTGCCACAGATCGCCATGTCGGCGGGGACTATGATCGCCTGTGCATCCCGTCAGATATTGATGACAAAGCACGCGAACCTTGGGCCGATTGATCCACACCTACGAGGGGTGCCAGCCTACGGTGTCATCAAGGAGTTTCAGCGAGCCTGCGCAGAAGTGAAGAAAGAGCCCAGCAGCGCCGCCGTGTGGCAGGCCATTATCGGGCAGTACCGCCCAACGTTTCTAAGCCAGTGTGACAATGCGATCAAGTGGTCAAACGCCTTCGTCGAGACCCATCTGACAGAAACGATGTTCAGAGGCGAGCCCGGGGCCAAGAAGCGCGCAAAATCAATCGTTAAGCGATTGACTGACTATACCGGAAACAAGACGCACGAGCGCCACATACACTTCCAGGACTGCGACGACATGGGCTTGAAGGTTAAGTTAATCGAAGATGACCCTGAATTGCAGGACCTCTGAACTCTGAACCCCTCCCCGTCAACTGGGCGCGCCAGGCCTGATTTAAGGTGGATCCGGCTCCGTCGCTGCTGCTGCCTCGTAGGGAGCCCGGAGGGCGACCGGAGAGGCAGCAGCAGTCGCCT
>SLDI01000128.1:0-4971 GCA_007125385.1 Phycisphaeraceae bacterium
ACCAACCCCGCCCCAACCCCTGCCACCCTCATCGAAGTCCACCTCGAGACCGGCTTCCTGCACCAGATCCGCGTCATGCTCGCCGCCCTGGGCCACCCCATCCTCGGTGACGCGCGCTACACCGGCTCAACCACCGCCCATCGCCCGCGCCCCATGCTCCACGCCGCGAGCCTCACCGCCGCCGCCGACGTCATCGGCCCCGAGCCCATCCACATCACCAGCCCCTTGCCCGGCGACTTCCGCGACACCCTCGCCGCCCTCGGCCTGTCCGCAGCGGCCGCGGATCAGCACGGATAACGCGCTGCACGCCAACTCGCCGCCGCGCCGATCGGCTGCCACTCAACGCCGTGAACTCTGGCTGTAGGGTGGGTAGAGCGAAGCGAAACCCACCAGTCTTGCCGTGGATCCGCGAGCATCGCGGTGGGTTTCGCTTCGCTCTACCCACCCTACATCAGCGCCGCCGCGCGTAAAGTTCACGGCGTCGGGTGCCACTGGCGGCTTGCCCGCCAGTGCCCAGGCGCACCGACGCCCCTGCTTCGCGCATTTCGCGTCGCCGCACCGCCCGCCTCACTCCGCCACCGCGTCCACCGCCAGCGCCGACTCGAACTGCATCCGCACCATCTCGCGATACCGCCCGCTGCGCTGCATCAGCTCCTCGTGTCGGCCGCGTTCGATCACCTGCCCGTGCTCGAGTACGAGGATGAGGTCCGCGTGCGTGATGGTCGAAAGCCGATGGGCGATCACGAAGCTCGTGCGGTTGACCATCAGCTCGCGCAGCGAGGCCTGGATCAGCCGCTCCGACTCGGTGTCCAGGTTCGACGTCGCCTCGTCGAGGATGAGGAGCTTGGGGTCGGCCAGGATCGCCCGCGCGATCGCCAGCCGCTGCCGCTGCCCGCCGCTCAGCCGCACGCCGCGCTCGCCGATGAACGTCTCGTAGCCTTCGCTGAGCGTCTCGATGAAGTCGTGGGCGTTGGCCAGGCGCGCCGCGTCGACGATCTGCTGGTCCGTCGCCCCGCGCCGGGCGTAGGCGATGTTCTCCGCGATCGTGCCGTCAAAGAGAAAGATGTCCTGGTCCACGATGCCCAGCAGCCGGCGGTACGAGTCGATCTCGATCTGGCGCAGGTCGATCCCGTCGAGCGTCACCGACCCCTCATCCGGGTCGTAGAAGCGGGCGATCAGGTTGCACAGCGTGCTCTTGCCCGCCCCGCTCGCCCCGACCAGCGCCACCGTCTGGCCCGGCAGGGCCTCGAAGCTCACGTCCCGCACCGCCGGCTCCTCCGCCTCGGGGTACGTGAACGTCACGTGCGTCATTCGCACGTGCCCCGCCACGTGCGCCGGGTCCAGCGCCACCGCGTCGGCCGGCTGGTCCAGCTCCACCGGCTCCTCGAGCAGGTCCAGCACGCGATCCAGCCCCGCCAGCGAGTTCTGGAACTGCGTCGCCAGGCTCGCCAGCGTCGCGATCGGCTGCAGCAACCGCATCAGGTACGCCACCAGCATCACCACGGTCCCCACCGTCATGTTCCCGGCGAGCACCTGCAGCCCGCCGAACAGCAGCACCCCGGCCGTCGCGCACGGGATGATCACCTGCCACGCCACGTCCACCGCCCGCGACCACCACCACACGAACAGCTCCTGCCGCGTCATGAAGTGATCGTTGGTCGTGAACGTCGACGTCTCGGTCCGCTCGCGGTTGAACGTGCGCACCACGCGCGTGCCCGCGAACGCCTCCGTCGATCGCCCGTCGATCATCTGCCGCGTCGCCCGCACGTCGCGCCACATCGGGCGGATGCGCTTGATCCAGAACTTGTGCGTCATCCACACCACCGGCATCAGCACCAGCAGTCCGATCAGCAGCCGCGCGTCCACCAGCACCACGATCGCCGCCGTGCCCAGCACCTGCACGATCGCCCGCCAGGGCCCGACGAGCATCGCCCGGATCAGCTCCGCCGACGCCCCCGCGTCCTGGCGCAGGATCGACGTGATCCCGCCCGTCTTCAGCGCGTGAACCCGCGGCAGGGGCAGGCGGATCGCGTGCTCGAACACCCGCCGACGGATCGACACCTGCACCCGCTTGGTCACCCGCGCGATCTGCCAGCCGCTCCACAGCCCCAGCGCCTGCTCGATCACCACCAGGATGAGCATCACCACGATGATCCCCACCAGCAGCGCCGCCGGCGCCTCCTCCTGCGGCCAGGGCAGCCACCCGGGCACCCACACCGGCACCGGCTCGTCGTTCAGCACGTTGTCGAACACCAGCTTGTGCCCGTACGGTGCCAGCAGCCCCACCAGCGACGTCGCCGTCAGCGCCGCCATGGCCGCGGCCAGCATCAGCCGATGTCCCGCCAGAAGCTTCAGGAACGCCCACAGCAGCTCGCCGAACGTCCGCGTCCACTGGTGCGCCTCGCGCCGTCGCCGGCCCACCGGAATGTCCCGAGGCATGTCCGCGGGCAGCTCGGCGTCCGGGTCCTTCTTGCGCAGGCGCACATAACGCTTGTAGTCGCGGTAACGTACGCGGCTGGCCCTGAGGTTCCACGCCATGGGCCCGATCATACCACCACCGCCCGCCGCCACGCAGGGCCGGCCCGCGACAAGAGTCGCGGCTCCGGTGATCGCCCCCCCCGCTTTTCGTCGTGTTGCCGCCCGACATGCCGATTATTAGGCTATGGACGCCCCCGGGCCCGGCCCGGCGCCCGTTCAGCCCCGTCAGCCCCGGGCTCGCCCCGCGGCGCAGGAGACCAACATGCTCGAAACCTACGAACAGCTCAAGCAACTCGTCGGCTCCCTCGAAGACGACGTCCGCAAGGCCGCCGGCGGCAACAAGGCCGCCGGCACACGCGTCCGCAAAAGCCTCCAGGAGGTCAAGAACGTCGCCCAGAACCTGCGCGTCAAGGTGCTCGAGCAACGCGACGACAGCCAGGACTGACCCCAACGTACGGCCCTGACCCGGCCTCCCCACCCCCGGCGCCGCGCGGGCAACGCCATCGCATGACCCCCCGCCACGCACCGTCACGCCTGCCAACGCGTCCGGCGCCCCAGACCCGCATCCGCCTATGGCCCCGCAGCTTCTTTTCGACATCGCCGGCCTGGACCTCGACAGCGTCGTCTTCGACGCCCACGCCATCGAAAAGGTCAACCCCCACCGCGGCGCCATGCGCCTGCTCGACGCCGTCGTCCACCTCTCCGAGGACCAGAGCCGGCTCGTGGCCTACCACGACGTGCGCGACGACGAGTTCTGGGTCACCGGCCACATCCCCGGCCAGCCGATCTTCCCTGGCGTCATGATGATCGAGACCGCCGCCCAGCTCGCCAGCTTCTGCTACCTCCGCCGCACGCCAGGCGAGGGGTTCATGGCCTTCGTCGGGCTCGACGACGTCAAGTTCCGTGGCCAGGTCGTGCCCGGCGACCGCTTCTACGTCCTCTGCCAGGAAATTGACTTCCGCCGACGCCGCTGCATCTGCCACGCCCAGGGCCTGGTCAACGGCCAGCTCGTCTTCGAGGCCGTCATCACCGGCATGCCCGTGGCCGTCAATCCCGCCGAGGCCGGCAAGCAGTGACGGGCAAGGCACGAAGCCGCCAAGCCCGAGACCGGTCTCACACGTCGTGGCCCTCTACGGGACCGCCACCATGTCCAGCCACCTTCGCCTCGCCGCGCTCGCCCTCGCCGCCCTCGCCGCGGCGGTCGCGGCCTACCTCACCGCCACGTCGCTGGCCACCGGCGTCCAGCCGCTGGGCTGCGGGGCCGACTCCGGCTGCGCCGAGGTGCTGGCCAGCGCCTGGTCCCGCGTCGCCGGCGTGCCCGTCAGCGCCCCGGCCCTGGGGCTCTACCTCGTCGTCCTGGCCAGCCTTCTGCGCCAGCCGGGTCGGCTCGCCGCCGGCGTGCTCCTCGCCGCCGGTGTCGGCCTGATCGCCGCCGCCGGCTGGTTCGTCTACCTCCAGGCGGCCGTCATCAACGCCTGGTGCCCCTGGTGCCTGGTCAGCCACGGCCTGGGCGTCGCCTTGGCGATCCTGATCCTCGTGACAGCCTTCGGTATTCCCGCCCTCAGCCATACCTGGAAGGCTGGGGCCTCGGCGTTGGGAGCGGCGGCCGTCGCCGCCCTGGCCCTGACGCAGGCCCTCACCCCCGCCCCGGTCCACCGCATCGACCTCTTCGACATTGCCCTGGACCTCCAGGCCGAGCCGCGCCTCGGGCCTGCCGACGCCACGCACCGGGCGGCGATCATGGTCGACTACGCCTGCCCCCGCTGCCGGGCCACGCACCAGCGGTTGCTCGAGGCCCAGGCCCAGCTCGCCGGCGATCTGGCGATCATCATCCTGCCGGTGCCGATGAACCCGGCGTGCAACCCGGCCGCCCCGGCCTTCCCCGGCGAGCGCTTCGCCGAGAGCTGCGAGCTGGCCCGGCTGGCGCTGGCGGTGCACCGGGCGGACCCGGCGGCGTTCGCCGCCTTCGACGCCTGGCTGTTCGAGCCCGAGCTGCCGCGCACCGCCGCCGACGCCCGCGCCCACGCCGCGGAGCTGGTGGGTGAGCCGGCCCTTGCCGCCGCGCTCGACGACCCCGCCCTCGATGCGATCATCGAGCGCAACGTCGACGCCTACGCCCGCAGCGACGCCGACCGCATCCCCGTGACCGCCTTCATCGGCACCGACGCCCGGCCGATCGTCGGCCAGATCGACGCCACCGCCGCCATCCTCGACGCCCTGGCGCCGGCGCCGTAACTCGAGAAGAAAACCACAGAAGCACAGAGAACACGGCGACAGGAAGTCTGGCGATGGAATCCCAGTGGGGTCCTCTGAAAACCCGCGAAGGAGCGAAGCGGGCGAAGGACGCGAAGAAGAGCCATTTGGTCTAATCCCCGTCCGAAAAGTGGGTGCCACGGCTTGACCGCGAAGCGGCAAGCCGTGTGACGGCCGACGGAGACACGGCTTGCCCTTGGGGACAAGCCGTGGCACCCCCACTCCTGCGGTTTTCGGACG
>SLDI01000626.1:0-4961 GCA_007125385.1 Phycisphaeraceae bacterium
CTCGAATCGCTCGACGTCGGCGGCGCGGCTGCGGCGGCCGGCGGCGCGGGCACAATCCATGTCGAAGACCAGGCCCTGACCACGGTCGGACAGACGCTGCGCGTCTGGGACGGTGGCACGGTCGAGCTCAGCGACGGCACGGTCACCGCGGCCGACGTTGAGCTGCTCGGCGGAACGTTGGCCGGGGCCAGCGGTGTTGAAGCCGACCTGCTCAACGAAGGGATCGTCTCGCCGCGGCGCGGGCCCCGTCCGCTCGAGGTCCTCGGGGCCTACACGCAGGCCAGCCAGGGCGTCTTTGAGATTTCCCTCGCGGACAGCCAGGTCGGTCAGTTGGCGGTGACCGGCGACGCCAGCCTCGCCGGTACCATCAAGGTCAAGCTCGACGGCCCGGCGCCGCCGCTCTGGCAGCCGCTGCCGATCCTGACCGCCGACGCGATCACCGGCATCTTCGATGAGGCGTTGCTGCCGACGACTGACGAGGGGTTTTTGACAGTGGACCACGCGCTCGATGAAGTGGTGCTGATGGCCGCCCTGCTCGGCGACATGAACCTTGACGGCGTGGTCGACACGGGAGACGTCGCGCCGTTCGTCGCGGCCCTGACCGACCCGCAGTCGTATGAAACCGCGTATGGCATCGATCCTGCGATCCCCGGCGACATCAATGGCGATCGCGTGTTCGACACGGGCGACGTCGCCCCGTTCGTGCAGTTGCTCGTGGCGGGTGGTACGCAGTCAGTGCCCGAGCCGGGCAGCCTCGTTCTGCTGGGCCTCGCTGGCCTGATGCTGCTTAAGCGCCGCCGTGGATGAGGCCGCCGTGGATGTTGGAACGGCGCTGGAGATTTCCCGCCGGCAGTGGCAACCTATCCGATGAGCACGTTCAGCGGTCGACGCGCATGCTGACACCGCGCCACGGCTCGTCGAAGCCGAGGCGATGGAACAGCCGCTGGTAGGCTTTGCGGCGCTGCGAGCGTGACGGGGGTCTGGCCGGCGCCTGCTTCGCCGTGCGGCGTTCCCGCTCGCGTCGCCTGGTGGACTTCGGCGGCATGGCGGGCCTCCGGCGAGTGCGCGTGGGTGCATCTTACCGCACGTCGTGCGACTCACAGCAGGTGTGTGATCGCGTTACGGCTCGCCCGCCGGCACGGCCTCGACCCGGCCGCGGATGAGCCAGACGTGGCTGGAGCGGCCCTGCCGGAACGTGCTGTTGACCACGGCGATGGCGCCGGCGTCGTTGACCGCGAGCTTGCTCATCAGCAGGCCCTGCTGGCTGCCGCTGAAGCCCAGGGCTTCGTCGTCCGTACCTGGCACGATCGAGGCGGCAGCGAACGTGTCGCCTCCGTCGCTGGACATCGTGAAGCCCAGGCCGCGCGGACGGCCGCGGGCGTCGGGGAACTGCTTCCAGGCCAGGTAGACGCGGTCGTCGCCGGCGAGCGCCAGGTGGGGGAAGCCCACGCTCGCGATGTCACCGTCCGGTGCGGCGATCTCGCGGGGCGGCTCGAAGGCGTCGGCACCGGGGACGCGGCGCGTGTATTGGATGCGGTAGCCCTGGAGCGGACCGCGTGGGCTTTCGGAGCAGACGAGGTGGATCGTGCCGTCGTTGGCGACGGCGAGCTTGGGCGCGTCGGCGTGGCCGGGGCCGGCGCCCACGGGTTGCGGCTCATCGAACGTGCGGCCGCCGTCGCGCGAGCTGGCGAAGCGGATGTCGGCGGCCGCGTCCTCGCCCACGGTCCACGCCAGGTGCACGGTGTCCTGGTCCTCGACGGCCAGGCTCGGGCCACGCGCCGGCTCCGCATCGCCGCCGGCGACGTGCACCGGCTCGCTGAAGCTCCGGCCACCGTCGGTCGACCGGCTGACGTGCAGGGAACCCTCGTACTCCGTCCACGTGGCATGGAGCGTACCGTCGCCGCCGATCGCCAGGTCGAGGCTGCCGTTGTGCCAGGAGCGACGGGTCAGGCGACCCTTGCCCGCGCCGGCCGGCGTGTTGGAGAGGTTGATGGGCTCAGAGAACGTGGCCCCGCCGTCGGTCGAGCGGGCGAAGAGGATCTCCCCGCCGTGCGTGCCGCCGGTGAAGAGGATCTCCTGCCAGAGGATGTACACGTGCTCCGGCTCGTCGGGGTCGAGGGCCATGCGCGGCAGCCAGGAGAAGACGTCGCCGCTGCGCGAGACGTTGGCCGGCTCGGCGAGCAGGGGCTCGCCGTCGGGCGAATAGAGCTGGAAGTAGATGTCCTGCTCGCGCTGGTCGGCCCAGGCTATCGCCATGCGGCCCTCGCCGTCGATGGCGACGGTCGGGTCGTCGACGTAGTGGAACTGCGACTCGTTCATCCGCCACGGGCCGCGGTGGGCGTCACCGGCCGCGACCTCGATGGGCTTGGCCCAGTTGACGGGTGATGAGGCGTCGGCGGCGGGCGGCCCCGTCTCGGTCGCGTTGTCCGCGCAGGCGGTGGAGGAGACGATGGCCGTGACGAGGATCACGCAATGCACACGGCTCGGTCTCATGGGCCTGCTCCTGGCTTGCCGGCCTGCCCCGTCCTGCCGATCACCCCTGCACCCGGTGCAGCCGCCGCCCTTCCTCGATCAACGCCATCAGGCGTTCGTGCAACTCGCTCAGCCGCTTCATCCGTTCTGCACGACGCGCGCACGCCATGGCCTCCTACCAGCTCGGCCACAGCGACGCGGCGTCGCGACGCGTCTGACGCCTGGTAGGTAGCCTGGCCTTTTTCGATCTCGTCCTCTCGGCCATCGTCCCGGCCCTCCCTCAGCGCGGGGCCGGCGCCGGGCGTCGCCTGGGGGCAGGCGGTGGTTCTTCCGGCGCACCACCCCGGCACCGCCTTCGCCTCCGCCTCCGGCAGAAGCTGTGATGTCCGATTCCCCGCGCGCCTGCGACGGCCGCCGCGAGCCCTGTCGCCGGGCACTGCCGCTGCCGGCGTTCCGCACCGATCACGGCGCCTCATCCTCGCGGACGTACTTCAGCACCGCCTGGCCCGCGGTGTCGGTGATGTAGAACGCTTCGGCGTCCGCACCGACACTGAAACCCTGCGGATAACGTGCCTCGTCGGCGACGGAGAAGGCGTCGACGTACTCGGCCGTCGTGATGTCGTAGGCTTCGTCGAGGTGGAATTGCAGCACCTCCTGCCGGGCGGTGTCCAGCAGCAGCATCACGCGGCCGTCCTGGATGAACGCGATGCCGCGCACCGCCTCCTGCTGCTCGCGAATGTCCAATACCGCCTTCAGCGCAGCGGTGGACACGTCCCAGGCCGTGGACAACTCGAAGGCGAAGATATGTCCGGCCACGCGGTCGTCGACGTAGAGCATGCTGCCGTCGGGCTTGAACGTCATGCCGTGGCTGTGCAGGCCGCGCACCTGCTCGTGCAGCGGTGCGTGGTTGGTCTGCTCGGCGGTGGTCACGTCCCAAGGCGTGGAGAGCGTGAAGGCGTGGATCTGCGTGCGGTTCATGACCCAGATCTTTTCCCCGCTGTCCTTGAAGTGCAGCCCGTGGGCGTTGGAGCCGGTGGCCACGGCAAGGTCGTCGGTCAGGCTGAACGCGCCGGTGAGCGTGGCGTCGTCGAGTTGCCAGGGCTCTTCGGCCTGGTAGGCGAGCAGCTTCTGGGTGCCGCGTCCGACGACGAACAGCTTCTTGCCTTGCGGATGCCACGCGCTGTCGCGCGCGTTGCCGCGCGTCTGCTCCGAGATGTCCAGGCGCTGGCCGGAGTAGGCGTAGGCGCTGAAGTCCAGGCCGATCTGGTCCGCGCCGGCGGGCGCGGAGGCGGGGGCGACCAGCAGCGCGAGGAGAACGAACACGAAACCGGATCGCCAGGTCATGGCCAATTCCTTTCGGGCAACTCGATCACCCACCCCGCCCCGCGCCCGCCACCTCGCCAGTGTGCCCCTGGCCGACGGGCCGGTCAAGCCCCTCGTCTCCCTGCACGCCGCTATTGCGTCCCGTGGGCAACCCCTGGGCCGTCGGCGCATCGCCCCGCCCCCCGGCTCAGCCAGCGGCAGTATCATCACCCCTGGCTCTCACTCAACCTGGTACATGATTTGGGGGCAGGCCACCCGAAGCGCAACGGGGGGGCAGCGGGATGACCTCGCGGGCGATGCGCCGGCCCAGGCCGTCGTAGCGGTGGTGCTGGATATCGCTGCCGAACTCCAGCGTGTCGTTGTTGTCCGGATCGCGGTAGGCGCGGTGGATGGCCACGAGGCGGTTCCAGGCATGGTAGGCGTAGCCGTGCACGCCGTCGTAGGTGAGATTGCCGGCGGCGTCGTGGGCGAAGGTTGGATTGTCAAAGAGCGACACGCGCCGATTGTACCGTGGCGACGGCACGTTGGGAACACTGACAAGCTCCGCGGACTCCGCTTGTCAGTGGCACCCGGCGTGCCAGCGCTGGCGGTGTATGACGGGGAACAGACGCATGAAGGCGGACAGGGCCCCGACCCGCTTCGGCCGCATGAGCAGGTGCCAGTGGTTGGGCATCAGGCACCAAGCGAACAGCTCCACGCCGGGCACACGCTGACGGGTTCGCATCATCGCCCGCTCGAATGCGGCGTAATCGTCGTCATCCTCGAACAGCGTCATCCGCCCCACCCCACGGTTGAGCACGTGGTAGACGTAGCCGGGCGGACACTGGCGGGCGCGGCGTGGCATGGGTAGAGCCTACGGAACCGGCCCACCCCCGTCAAAATAACTCCTGTCCCCTTTCCTCGCCCCGGCTGTTCGTCCGGCCCCGGTACCAAGCTAATGCGTCCAGTGTCGCACAACTGTGTTTCCAGCGTCAAATTGAATGTAGACGGGATTATTGGGTGCTGTGGCACCAAACTCTTTGATGTGATAGCCCCACAATGGCCCCGATAAAGCAACCCTTCTTCTGTAAATCGCCGTTGAGTGGGCGGGTCATCGGGCTTCCATGTTGAGGTAGGTCCGAGCGGTTTCCCAGTCGTCGCTGATCTCGCTGAGCACGGCCGAGGCC
>SLDI01000013.1:0-4959 GCA_007125385.1 Phycisphaeraceae bacterium
CGTCTTCGCGAATGCGAAGGCCACGAACATGGACGTGCTTTGCTCGCCCTTCTCTTCCCCGCCCCCTTCGCTGCTTCGCACTCCTCCAGGAACCCCACCCACCCTCAGAGCGTGTGGAGCAAGTCCTTTGGGGGTGCCACACAGCATGCCGAAGGCTGCTGTGTGCGATTCACCGTTGATGGCCCAGGCACACAGCACCCTGGCGGGATGCTGTGCTGCACCCTTCTCACCCTTCTCACACACGTTCTCAGCGCAAAACGACGCACCCGCGGCCGGGGCCGCGGGTGCGTTCGTTTTCGTTCGTCTGTCGCCGGGCTTACCAGCCGCCGCCGGGGTTGCAGCCGGTGGCGAGCACCAGCGTGGCCAGGGCCAGCATTGAGGCGAGAATCGTCATCTTCATGGTGAATCTCCTTGAGCTTGAAGCCTCGCCGGCGCGGGTTGGGGCCCGCGCCGGCGCAAGGGGCATGGCGAAGTCCGTCGCGGGTCAGTGCGCCAACTGCAACTGCACACGGAGCATGATCTGGTCGTCGTCGGTGTTGTGCGCCAGGATACCCTGAGCGGGCGAAGCCATGTTGTCGGCGCCGCGGGGCAGCCAGTTCAGGTCGGCCGAGACCTTGGCATGAGGCCCGGCGAAGTAGTAGTTGGCGCCGACGGTGACCTCGTGCACGTCCGCGGTCATCGGATTCCCGTCGGTATCCTGGCATACCACGCTGTAGCGGCCGAACACCTCGATCCGGTCGTCGAGCTGGTAGCCAGCCTGGGCCAGCAGGCCCAACTGGTACTGGCTGTCCATGTTGTCGACGTCGTCGTACCGCCCGAGCAGCGCCGCGAACACCCCCAGGCCAAAAATGTCCGCGGGGTTGTTCCACTGCACGTCGACGGTGTGGTAGAGGATGTCGGCGTTGTCGAAGCGCTGCCAGTTGAACCCGCCGCCGACGACCAGGATCTCATCGTTGCCGGCGCGGAAGTCCTCGTAGCCGGCCCAGTCGTCGCCGATGAGCATGTACTCGGCGCGGAGCGAGGGCCCGGCCCCGCCGGGGGTGACGTCGTAGGCGGTGTTGTTGCTGCGAGCGCCCTCGTGCAGGGCCAGGATGCCGCGCAGCGGCCCGCCGTCGTGCCAGCTCGCGCTGACGCCCTGGACGCGGCCGATCGAGCTGCCGCCGATGAAGGTGTCCGCGAGCGAGCGCTCGACCGCAAGCTGGTTGCCGGCGCCGACGTTGAACTCGCGGAACAGCGGCTCGCGGAACTGGCCGGCCGTGATGGTCAGGTCCGCAAGGCCGTGCCAACTGACGTAGGCGTCCAGGACGTTGAAGCCGCCGCCGATGGCGGGGGCGGTCACACTCAGGTCCGGGTCGGAGGCGAGGATGACGTTGTAGGTCAGGTCATTGGTGTACAGGTGCCCGTCGGCGCCGACGCGCACGCGGGTCAGCTCCAGGCCGTCACGCGTCCGGCTGCGGTCCGGGTCGCCGCCGACGCCGCCGTCGCGGTAGTTCAAAATGTACCGGAACTGCATCAGCAGGCTCGGCGAGAGCGAGAAGCGGTCGTCGGTGCTGGCGACGGAGAAGCGGCCGTCCTCGTAGCCGCCCGTCAGCCCCGGGGCCGGCGCCGGCGCCGGGGCCGGTGCGTCGTTGGCGTCGTCCTGGGCCAGGGCCAGGCCCGGGCCGGCCAGCAGCGCCCCGGCAACAAGCAGGGACAGGGTTCGATGAGTGCGATTGGGCATGGTGTGCTCCTTTCTTCGCAGGAATTAGGAGCTTGCATCGGGCAACAATCGGGAAAATCTCCACTATAAGCGATCCAGAAAACAGCATCCGCCCAGTCGTTACAATGCAAACTGCGTCAAAAAAAGATCTTACGACCATTTCGCCGCCGCTTCGCCAGCGTCCCATAACGCCGTAAGTCCTTGCGGGATCGCCGCCGACGACGCCCCCTACCGCGCCGCCAGCAGCGCCGCGGCCACCGGCTCGGGCACAAGCTTCTGCCAGTCGGGGATCCCCTGCTGGATCATCCGACGCACGTCCTCGGGGAAGATCGACAGATCCGAGCGCGGGTCGGGCTCCAGGGCCTGGATCGCCCCGGCCTGCAGGAGGTAGCGGTACAGCGGCTGAGCCTCGGCGCTGATGCGCGCGTGCTCCGCGTCCACCAGCGTGCCCGCGTCATCGCGGTAGGGGTAGACGTAGAACCGCACGTTGCGCTTGAACAGCCGACCGATCGCCTCCAGCACGCCGCCGGGCAGGTCCTGGTAGTAGGCCGGGTCGAACAGCGCCGGGAGGGTCGCGGCCCCCGTGACCAGCCCGATGCGCCGCGTCGTGTAGCGGGCGATCAGTTGCGTCAGGCGGAAGTACTCGCGGTAGTTGGAGATGACCACGTTGCGCCCGAGCTGCTGGAGAATCTCCATCCGCCGAAGCAGCTCCGCCTGCTCCGTGGCCTTGTCACGCTCCAGCTCCGGCAGGTTCATCTCGCTGACAACCACCGGCTCGCAAGGCTCCTCCGCCTCGGCCCGGACACGCCGCTCGCCCTGCTCGAGCATGTGCACCACCGGCCAGGTGATCGGGTGAAACGCCCCGCGCTGCACCAGCACCGGCTGGTCGTAAAGCGCCTCGGCCGGCTGCACCGTCCGCCCCGTGGCCGTGAACATCGCCGCGTCGGTCAGCCCCCTCGACACCAGGCGCAGGCTCATCACGCGGTTGTCCACCTGCTCGGCCACCGGCCCGTCGAAGTGGATCATGTCCACCTCCACACGCCCGGGACGCAGCGAGTCGCGCAGAGCGTCGATGATCGACTCCGGCTGCTCGTAGAGAGCGTAGGCCCCATGGATGAGGTTGATCCCCAGCACGCCCAGAGCCTCCTGCTGGTGCAGGTTGTCCCAGTCGTGAAGCTGCGCGTGCAGGATGATCTGCGACGGCTCGGACGCGGGATGACGCTGAAACCGCACGCCCAGCCAGCCCCGGCCGGGCTCGCTCGAGACGTGGCTGCGCGTCGCGACGGTGTTGGCGAAGCAGAAAAATCGCTTGGTGTCGCGCGTGCTCGCGAGACGCTCCTGAAGCAGGCCGAACTCGTGATCGAGCATCTGGATCAGGCGCTGCCGCGAGACGTAGCGCGTGCTTCGGCCGTAGATCGCGTCGCTGAAGGCCATGTCGTAAGCCGACATGGTCTTGGCGACGGTCCCGGACGCCCGGCCGACGCGGAAGAGCCAGCGCCCCGTCTCCTGCCCGCCGCCGATCTCGGCGAGGCTGCCATACCACGCGGGGTCTTCGTTGAGCTCGAGAACCTTCTGGTTGATGTCGCGGGCGCGTGCCATGGGCGGGCTCAGGCGGGGCACTTGAATCATAACACGCGGCTTGCCGCTTCGCGAAGCGGGCCGATTCTCGCGGAGGCCGCGGAGAGCGCGGGGGTCGCAGGGAGGAGATGGAACCACCGATGCACACGGATGCACACCGATAAGAAGAGAAAAAAGACGATAAGGAGAGCAGGAAGGCAGGAGTGGGGGAACGCGGGACGGGGGGGCGCTGTGGTCTGCTCATCCGCTTCTTATCGGTGTGCATCATCATGCATCGGTGGTTCCATCCGCGGCGGCCTCCGCGAGAACTCCGCCCCCGGGCGTGCTAAAGTCACCGCCATGGCCCTGGTTTCCATCGCCAACCTCACGCTCAGCTTCGGCAACGACCCCGTGCTCACCGGGTGCAACCTCACCCTCGAGCACACCGA
Source organism: Phycisphaeraceae bacterium (assembly GCA_007125385.1). Lineage (GTDB taxonomy): Bacteria > Planctomycetota > Phycisphaerae > Phycisphaerales > Phycisphaeraceae > SKPT01. The sequence goes on from SLDI01000013.1 coordinate 3,706, forward strand.
TCACGTCGGGCTCGTCGGGCGCAACGGCTGCGGCAAGAGCACGCTGATGAAGCTCATCGCCGGCCTGAGCAACCTCAAGCCCGACGCTGGGCAGATCCAACTCGCCCGCAACGCGACGGTCGGCTACCTGCACCAGGACCCGGCGCTCGAACCCAGCCTCACCCTCCGACAGGAGGCCGGCCGGGCCTTCGCCCATCTGCACAAGCTCCACGACGAGCTTCAGCGCGTCGCCCACGACATGGCCGACGCCGCGCCCGACGAGCTGGACAAGCTCATGAAGCGCTACGAGCGCATCGAGCGCCAGATCGACGCCGCCGGCGGCTACGCCGTCGACCACCGCATCGACGAGACGCTGCACGGCCTGGGCCTGGGCGACGAAACCTTCGACGTGCCCGTCTCAGGGCTCTCCGGCGGGCAGAAGGGCCGGCTCGCCCTCGCCAAGCTGCTGCTGTCCGAGCCCGACCTGCTGCTGCTCGATGAGCCCACCAACCACCTGGACATCGCCGGGCGTCACTGGCTCGAGCAGTTCCTGGCGTCCTATCCCAAGGCCGTCATGCTCGTCAGCCACGACCGCTGGCTGCTCAACAGCTCGGTGGACAAGATCTACGAGCTGGAAATGGGCCAGCTCGTGGAGTACCCGGGCAACTACGACAAGTTCCGCGCCCTGCGCGCCGAGCGTCGGCTCGCCCAGCAGCGCGTCTACGAGAAGCAGCAGGATCGCATCCGCCAGGAGCAGGCGTTCATCGATCGCTACCGCGCCGGGCAACGCTCCAAGCAGGCCCAGGGCCGGGAGAAGCGCCTGGAGCGCTACAAGCGCGACGAGCTTGTCGAGCGGCCGATCAACCACGACACCATGGCCCTGCGCTTCGCCCCAGGCGCCCGCCCGGGCGACGTCGTCGCCCAGGCGACCGGCCTGACGATGCGCTACGACGACAAGACGCTGTTCGAGGATCTCGAATTCACGATCAAGCGCGGCCAGCGCATCGGCGTCATCGGGCCCAACGGCGCGGGCAAGTCGACGCTCGTGCGATGCCTGCTCGGCGAGCAGACGCCCACCGCCGGGCAGACCCGGCTGGGCTCGCAGGTCGACGTCGGCCACTACCGCCAGAGCCATGATCACCTGAACCCGGAGCTGACCGTCGTCGAGCACCTGCGTGCGGCCGTGCCGAGCCTCAGCGAGCAGGAGGCGCGCGATCTCGCCGGGGCGTTCCTTTTCAGCGACACCGACCAGGACAAGCCGTTGGCGTCGCTCTC
>SLDI01000482.1:0-4939 GCA_007125385.1 Phycisphaeraceae bacterium
CCCAGCCCGGCACGCCGCGCGACATGAAGTTGCCGTTGGTCGGCGGCTGCTTGGGATCCTTGCCCTCGCCGCCCCCGCCGCGCTGGCCCTCGTCGTCGCCCTGCGGCCCCTCGCCGCCGCCATCGCGCTGTGACGGGTCCTGCTGCTGTTGCCTGGGGTCTTGCTGTTCTGCCATGAAACGTCCCTGATGCATCCCCACCACCTTTCCGATCGCCTTGGTTGCCCCGCCGCGAGCACCGGGTGGCATTGCGGTGCAGGGCCCGCTATGCCGCGGTCACTAGACCCATTCTAGGCCGGGCCCCGCCACATGGGGACCTATCGTCCAGATTGGCGCCCAACATCGGCTGAGAGACGGCCCCACGCGCCCCGCCGCCGGCCGCCACCGCCGGCCGCGGGCCTTACCAGACGCCGCCCATCACGGCGACGATGTCCTCGGCCAGGCGCTGCACGGCCTGGTGCTGGGCCTGCTCGAAGCGCTGCCCGACGGGCCGGGTCAGCACGTAGCTCCCGACCGACTCGAACCCGCGCCGGTCGCGCAGCGTCTGCCCCGTGATCTGGTCGCGCCACTGGAAGTCGACGACGAAGCGCACCTCCATTTCCTCGGGCAGGCCGCCGCGCCGGTGCCGGGCGACCATCTCCTGCTCGATCTGGCGGATGCGCCCGGTCAGGACCGTGTCCGCCCGGGCCGCGTCGGTGACCTTGTAGGGCGTGCGCTGCTCGATCTGCTTGACCAGGGCCTCGGCCAACTCATTCTCTACGCGGCGGTAAAAGGTGCGGTTCTCGAATATCGGCACCGCCACCGTCTGGTATTGCTCCGGGTACTGCCCGCCCGTGGCGTAGCCGCAGCCCGGCAGCGACGCCGCCACCGTCAATACCAGCAACAGCATCGCCGACCGATGGCCCCACTTGACAGGGTAGCGCATGGGTCGTCCGGCGCCCATCACGGCTCCAGCTCCTGCCGCCAATCCGCCGGCAGAACGCGCTGCACGTACGGGTCATCCAGCTCCTCGAGCCAGCGCCGCGCCCGCTCGCCCGCCTCGGTGTCCGGGTACTGCCGCGCCAGGCGGTAGTAGACGTAGGCGGCGCTGACCGGCTCACCGCGCTGGACGTACCACCGGGCCGAGTGCTCGCGGTCGGCGGCGAGGTTCTCGCGCAGCTCGTGGTCGATCGCGTCGGCATCGATCTGCTCGGCCAGGGCGGGGAACTCGCCCGCCAGCAGCCCCAGGCGATGGCGGGCCTCGATCAGCCCCGACGGGTCGTAAGCCGGCCCGCGCCACTGGTTCATGCTCGCCTCGACGAGGCGCTGGCGGGCGTGGTCGCGGTCGGCGGCGTCGCGGTAGAGTTCGAGGAAGACGTCGTAGGCCTCGGCCGCCTCCTCCCACTGCCCGCGGCGGAAGTGGTAGTCGGCCAGCTCGCGGCCGGCGCGCTCGGCCAGCTCCGAGCCCGGCGCCCGCTCCTGGATGCGGATCATCAGCTCCTCGCCCTCGCCGCGGGCCGGCAGCAGCGGCAGGCCCAGCAGACGCCGCCGCTCACCCGCGAGAAACCGCTCGGCGATCTCGAACTCACGCTGCATGGCCAGCCAGAAAAGCTCGGTCTCGGGGAAGCGGCGGATCACGTGCTCGTAGTCGTAAAGCGAGCGATACGGCCGATTCCGCCCCAGCCTCGCCTCGCCCCGGATCATGTGCACCTGCGCCGCGGCCGGGTGACGCGGGTAGGCCGACAGCCAGCGCCCCGCCATGCGCTCGGCATCGCGGTACCGCTCATCCGCCAGCAGTTGACGCAGCTCCGCCAGCCCCTGCTCGGCCGGGCCCGGCTCCGCGTCGTCGCCCTCCACGGCCACCCACTGCCCCTCGGTGTCCATGACGTAGCGCTGCCCCGGCGTCGCATCGGACGGCTCGTCCGCAAGCGCGACCGCCCCGCCTGGCCCGGCAACGGCAAGGCACGCCGCCGCCACGACGATCATCCAGCGCAAGTCCCGATGCAATACCTCGGCTCCCATGTTCAACAAGCCGAAATGGTATCACACCCGGAGCATCACGTGGCAACGTGTGCATCGTCCGCGGCAACTGGCATCAGCGGACCCGTCACGCTAAATTGCCCGGCTGCCCCCCGCGCCCGCAGGACGCTGCCATGACGTTGAAGGTCGCCAAGTTCGGCGGATCATCGCTCGCCGCCGCCGCCCAGTTCCACAGGGTCCGCGACATCGTCGCCGGCGACCCGCAGCGGCGCTACGTCGTGCCCTCAGCCCCCGGCAAGCGCCACGCCGAGGACCAGAAGATCACCGACATGCTCTACCTCTGCCACGAGCACGCCCGCCAGGGCCTGCCCTTTGGCGAGGTCTTCGCCCTGCTCGCCGAGCGCTACCGCGCCATCGTCACCGAGCTGAGCCTGTCTTTGGACATCCAGCGCCACCTCGACGATGCGGCCGAGGGCATCAAGGCCCACGCCCGCGACCACGCCCGGCCCGACTTCGCCGCCAGCCGGGGGGAGTACCTCAACGGCCTGATCCTCGCCGAGCTGCTCGACTGCCCCTTCATCGACGCCGCCGAGCTGATCTTCTTCAACAAGCGAGGCCGGCTCGACCAGGACGCGACCTACCGCACCGTCGCCCAGCGCCTCGCCCGCATCGAGCGAGCGGTCATCCCGGGGTTCTACGGCCGGGGCCGCGACGGCGACATCCGCACCTTCAGCCGCGGCGGCTCCGACGTCACCGGCGCGGTCATCGCCCGCGGCGTCGGCGCGGCGCTCTACGAGAACTGGACGGACGTCTCCGGCCTGCTCATGGCCGACCCGCGCATCGTCGACAGCCCCTCGACCATCGACACCATCACCTACCGCGAGCTGCGCGAGCTGGCCTACATGGGCGCCACCGTCCTCCATGACGAGGCCATCTTCCCCGTCCGCGACGCCGGCATCCCCGTCAACATCCGCAACACCAACGACCCGGCCGCCCCGGGCACCATGATCGTGCCCGAGGCCGCCCCCATCGCCCACAGCGGCACCATCACGGGCATCGCCGGGCGAAAGGACTTCACCGTCATCGCCATCGAAAAGGCGCTGATGAACGCGGAGATCGGGTTCGCCCGCCGGGTGCTCAGCGTGCTGGAGCGCCACGACGTGAGCATCGAGCACATGCCCTCGGGCATCGACACCCTCAGCGTCGTCGTCGCCGACGACCAGCTCGACGGCAAGCTCGACGAGCTGCTCGACGACCTGCGCGCCGAGGTGGAGCCCGACGCAATGGAGGTCTACCCCGACATGGCCCTGATCGCCACCGTCGGCCGGGGCATGGCCTACACGCCGGGCATGTCCGCCCGCCTCTTCGCCGCCCTGGGCAACGCGCCGGTGAACGTGCGCATGATCGACCAGGGCTCGAGCGAGCTGAACATCATCGTCGGCGTCGCGGCCGACGACTTCGAAGACGCCGTGCGCGCGATCTACCACGCCTTCGTCAACGACCCGAAGCCGGCGGCGACGTGAGCCCTTGCTCGATCCGCCGACGGCTTCGCACCCTCAGATGCCGTCCGAAAGCGCCGAGCGGGTGCCACTGGCGGCTTGTCCGCCAGTGCCCGGGCGTCGCATGTGACCTGGCGATGTGATCGGCGCCCGCGGCGTGCTGCCGCGTTGCCCGCACCGTTCGCGCGAAGGAGCCCCCCGAACCCAGCGCCATGGATCCCCGCACCGTCCAGTTCATCGCCTTCTGCGTCTTCAGCGTCGCCTCGCTCGTCGCCGGCTATGCGGCGCGCCGCAGAAACATCGTCTCGGAGGACGTGTCCCGGCCGATGCACTTCGTGACGGTCGTGTTCCTCTGGAGCCTGGTCGCGCTGCTGAGCCTGTGGAACCTGCCCCTGGCGGCCGACACGCTCTGGCTGCTGGCCATCGAGCCGATCCTTGTGGCGGTGCCGGCCTACGGCATGATCCCCGTCGCCCGATGGTTCGGCTGCACGCGCAAGCAGACTGGCGTCCTGGCCATCGCCGCGGGCCTGGGCAACCTGGGCTTTACGCTCGGCGGATATCTGTGCTACACGCTGCTGGCCAACCCCGAGCTGATCGGCGCCGAGGCCGGTGACACCGACGCCGCCAACGCCGCCGCCGACACCGCGCTCGCCTACGCCGTGGCCCAGGTGACCATCATGAGCACCACGGGCGTGCTCGTGCTCTATCCGCTGGCCAGGCACTTCGGCGACACCGACACCCGCGACGAGTCGCTGGCCACGCTCATCCGCCGCAGCCTCATCGACGTCCGCGCCATGATGATCTACACGGCCATCGTCGGCGTCATCCTCGCGGCGCTGGAGGTCCCCCAGCCGGCGTTCATCGACCAGATCCGCCTGATCGACATCCTCTTCTACCTCGGCGCCTTCACCGCCTACGTCGGCATCGGCCTGCGCCTGCGCCTGGGCGAGACCTGGCACCACCTGCGCCTGCACGCGATGCTCGCCGTCAGCCGCTTCGTGGCCATCCCTGCCATCACCCTCGTCATGCTCGGCGTCGCCCTGGCCTCGCCCGCCCCGCCCAACCTGCTGCTGCGCCACGTACTCGTCGTCGAGGCCTTCATGCCCACCGCCATCCAGCTCGTGATCGTCGCCAACCTCTTCCACCTCGACCCCCGCCAGGCCAGCAGCCTCTGGCTCGTCAACACCCTGCTGTTCCTCCTCATCCCGCTGCCGGTGATGATCTGGGTCCTCGGCTGAGCAGGCCGTGGAAGAAACCACCGATGCACACGGATGCACACCGATAAAATCAGCAATCAGTTGATGTAGGGGGGTAGAGCGAAGCGAAACCCACCACGAACGCCGTAGATCCTCGGCAACCCTGGTGGGTTTCGCTTCGCTCTACCCACCCTACCTCCGCGTCTGCGATCAAAGTGGAACGCAAATCAGACATCAGCAATCAGCAATCAGAAATCACCCCGCCAGCTCCACCAGCAACGCCAACC
>SLDI01000114.1:0-4929 GCA_007125385.1 Phycisphaeraceae bacterium
CGCCCTCCAGGACGCCAACTTCAACGTCGTGGCCATCGTCGACGACACCGGGGCCGTGCAGGAGCGCTACCGCTACACGCCCTACGGCCGACGCACCGCCCTCAACGCCAACTTCACCGTCCACGCCGACCCGCACGCCGGCGGCCACGCCTTCGCCATCGGCCATCAGGGACTGCACCACGACGGTGCGGCCGGGGCCGGGCTCATCTACAACCGGGCACGGATGCTGCATCCGGCGCTGGGGCGGTTCGTGCAGAGGGATCCGATCAACCAAGACGAGCCGGGCGGAGGGTATCAGGATGGGATGAGCCTGTATCAATATCTTCGTTCAAATGTTCACATATGGAACGACCCTTCGGGTTTGGATTGTGATGCGTCGATCGACCAATGGAAGTCCGTGACTGAAAGTTACTGCGACCGATACACCGGAGCGCGCAGATTCCTGTGTAGATGCTTTATAGGGGGCATAAATAAAGCTGGTTCCGGTGGGCGCGCCAGTTGCGCCGTGCTGAAGACCGCTTGTGAACAACGATGCGGTATGTTTGTTGATTGTCGGGGAAACAAGTTCGACCTGTGTATCGCTAACTGTAACGCTCGGTATACCCAGTGTTTAATTTCAGGAGGCAAGAAGCGACCGGCACCGCTAAATCCGGCCGTCGACGGTGCAAAGCGCCAACTTCTGCACGCCATGGGTTGAATACACATGTTGTCGAAAGAACACAGGAACATAGGGAGCCACAAATGCCTGATTACCTGAGCATGCGAAGATCCAGAACCATGATCAGCTTTGCAGCCGGTGTCACTCTGGGCGCAGTGTTAGCCGCGACGGTTGTTGCTCTGGTCCTGCAGCCTGGAAACGATCCTTTTGACGCGTATAGCGATGCGGCTCAGGCTGAATTGGTCCGGAAGGAGGCATTGTTGTACCATAGAAACGCGCAACTATTAGATGAGGTGGTACAAGAACTGAGACGTATTCTCGAAGGCCATGAAAGCCGACCGATCGAGCAATTGGCATCTATGATCGAGGAACGCGCGACTCTCCAACGTGCGAGCGCTGAAAGTTTGCAGCACGCCGAACGCTTATTGCGCCAAGGGGTGGAGGAGCAATAGGGTAGCCTCGGGCGAAGCGATAGGGGGGAAAAGAAACTATGGGCCGGATCTCCCGGCGGTGGTCTTGATGTGGGAACATGGTCCCGTCCGTGACGGGTGTATCGGCCCAGCAGCTTGTGACGCTATTATGTTCGGGTTTGGCATGGGCCGGAGCGTGATGAGTACTCCGCTCAGTCGCGCGGTGGTTGCGCTGAATCAGGCAGATCCTTGACAAGTGAAGACGATGGATTGCGTGCAGGGACTATTCCGCTGGCCGCAACTCGAGGGCGATGTCGACGATCGGGAACTGCGGGTCGCCACGGCACCAGCGGCGCGGGGAAGAAACGGTGTCGGATACCGTTTTGACGTAGGTTCGGGGCTTGTTATGCTTGTCGGGCATGGGACGGCCGAAACGGGTGGATGTCGGCGGGGGTGTGTATCACGTGCTCAACCGGGCGGTGGGCAGGCGGCGGATCTTTGTGCGGGAACAGGACTTTGCCGGCTTCGAGCGGACGCTGGCCGAGGCGGTGCAACGGGCGGGTGGGGCGGTGCGGTTGCTGGCGTACTGCGTGATGGGCAACCACTGGCATCTGGTGGTGCGGTTGTCGCCGAGCGCGGACGGGGCGTTGCGGCCGTTCATGCAGTGGCTGACGCTCACGCACACGCAGCGCTATAACGTAGCGCGCCGGCGCGTGGGGGAGGGTCCGTTGTACCAGGGGCGGTACAAGGCGTGCCCGGTGCAGAGGGATGAACATTTGTTGGCAGTGTGCCGGTACGTCGAGCGCAACGCGGCGCGGGCGTCGCTGGTGGCGCGCGCGGAGGCGTGGCCGTGGAGCAGTCTGTGGCGATGGCGGCATCCCTCGGCCGCGGCGGCGCGGGAGGCGGATTGGCCGACGGAACTGGTCTTGAGCCCTTGGCCGACGCCGAGCGGGTCGGCGGTGGTGATGGATGGTTCGCGACGGCCGCGTCAGTGGCTGCGTCAAGTCAACACGCCGATGAGCGAGGCGGAGTTGGCGGCGTTGCGGATCACGGCCCAACGGGGTCGGCCCTACGGCGAGCCGGGCTGGGTGGACCGGATGATCGCGCGCTTCGACCTCGCCTCCACCCTGCGTCCGCCCGGCCGACCGAAAGCAGGCAAGCATGATGAATGAACGGTACCCGACTTCCGGGCCCGATCGACCGGGACTGGCTAAAGAGCTTCCCGGTGCAGGACGAGCACCACTTCCCGCCGGTGGCCCGCTACGTGGAACGGCCCCCGCTGTGGGCGAAGCTGGCGACGCGGGCCCAGGACTGGCGCTGGTCGAGCCTGGCGGCACGGTGAGTGCTTGGACGTGCCATGCGCCTCACGCCCTACTCGGTGTCCACAACTCCGCCCCGGCTCCACATGAATGGCATAGCCGTCTCACGGGTAAAGCCCGTGTCCACAGGCTTTAACCGCGAAAAGGCTTGGGCGTCGCGTTCGAGGATCGCCAGCGCGTCGGCGGGCAGCACCAGCGTGCCGCGCCGCTCAGGCCGCCCGCACCTCCCCCCGCCACCAGCCGAACTCCACTTTTGCCCCTCGGGTAGCGCACGCGTCCTGCTTGGCCACACCGAAGTCGTGGTAGCCGCGCATTTGGATCCCGAGCACGTTGAAGTCGGCCTCGGCCGTCTCGATGGTGGGCGACTCCTGGCCGTTGAGGAACGCGACCTCGATCACCGCCAGGTCACCCGGCTCGGCGAGCATGTACCACGCCTTATCGCTGGCGCCGTCGTAGTGGCTGTTGGACAGGTAGCGGCTGACCTCGACGCGGAACTTGTTCGCGTGCGGGTTGTTGATCGGGTACTTGCCGCTGGCGCCCGGGTCGCGCACCTCCAGCGACTTCCACAGCGAGGTCGCCAGCGCCGACAGGCTCGGCGGCACCAGCACCATGGCCGGCATGATGCCGATGGGCTTGCCGTCGGAGTCGTTCTGCTCCAGGAAGGCGACCTCGGCCTTGGTGAGGCCGTCGATGGACAGCTTCGTGTCCGCGCCTTCGAGGAAGTTCTTGTTCCCGGCCGTGAAGAAGTCGGCGTTGTCAAGGAACGTCGCCCAGAACACGTCGTTGATCTTCAGGCCCGACCCGCGGCCCAACTTCCGGGGGACGGTGGTGATGGCGCCGAGGTCATCGTTGATGATGTCGCGGCGGTCGATGCTCAGCAGCAGACCGTACGTGTCGGCTCGGTTGGTGTACTTCTCCTCGCCCAGGTTGCCGTGCTTGAGCTCACCGCCCGGCGCCACCTTCTCGTACTGGTCCTTGCCAATCAGCCGGTAGCTGGTCACCGTCTTGAAGTCGGAGACATTGCGCACCGCACAGATGTTGCGCCACGTCCGCTCGACGCTGAAGAAGCCTTCGAGCAGGAACTTGTTCGCGACGTTGGAGAGGATGCCGCCGATGTCGATGGTGGAGAAGCTGCTGGCCTGCACCCCCGGCAGCGCCCCGCCAACCCCGCCACCAAACGCATGACGCAGCACGTCGCGCGACGCGCGGAAGTTGCGGCCGGAATACCCATTGGCCCACGCCGCCTCCAGCAGCAACTCCTGCAGACCGATACCGCCGCGGAAGCGATGGTCGGCCGTCTCGAGCGTCTGCTCCCCGAAATGTTGCTCGGGCTTCGACAGACCGGCGGTGAGCATGCACGCCGCCTCGAGCACCTGGGCGGTGACGCTGCTGTCAGAGGTGTGCACGGCGGGTGCCGTGTTCACGTTCGGCCGCGAGGCTCGCAGCACCTCGAGCTCGGCACGGTCACCCGACCAGCCCTCCTCGATCGCCTTGGCCGCGATCTCCGGATGCTCGGCCGCGACCTGCCGGATCCGGGCTTGGCGACGCAGTTCAGCCGCCGTCTGCTGGCGCATCTGCCGCAGCGCATCATCGGCGCCGGTGTCGGCGGCTGTCGTGGGAGTGGCGGGGGCCTGGGCAGTCACGGTGCCGCTGGCACCATCGTCACCGGCGGGAGCGGGGGCGCCGCTCGCCGGCTCAGACGTCGCGGGCGCACTGGTCCCGGTGGTGTCGCCGGATCCGGGGATGCCGGGGGTGGAGGGGGTGTTGTCGTCCATGATGTTGTGCTGCTCCTGCTGTTGTTGCGCGGCGATGCGCGCCGAGGTGTTCCGATCCGCTCCCGAATCCACGAAGCTGATTTCGCCGAGCACGGTCCGCCGCGCCACGTAGAGCGGGCCGGTAAACGTGCGCCCGTTGACGGTGATGTTGGCGCCGGCCTTGACGAACTCGGCCTGCTCGACACCGGCCCCGATTGATGCCTGCCAGGGGAACCCACGCTTGCCGCTGGAGACGACTTCGCGGGCCGCGGGCGTGTCGCGCGAAACGAGTCCCTCCGCCACGAGCCTGCCGCCCTCCACAGCGATCCGCTCCGTGTGCCCCACGCCCTGGTAGGCGCTGTGCGCGAAGCGGATGGGCTTGCGCTGCGACTCGATGCGCAGGCCTTCGAGGTCAACCACGACCGGGTGCCGCCAGCCCTCGACGCGCATCGGCTCGCCGCTGTAGGCGACCATGTTGAAGCGCGGCAATTGCTCAACTGCACCGTCCTGGACCTCACCCACGGGCGCGGCAGCCTCAATCGTGATGTCGCCGGCACCGCACAGCAGCGTCAGATTGCCCTCGATCCGGTCAGGCATGAGCTCGAACCTCCTCAGCCAGTTCCTCGATGTCGTCATCCTGCTCGCTCGGCTCCGATGGCCCGGCCTCGTCCTCGGTAAGGCCCAGGTCGCGCATCAGCGCCTTCTCCTTGGCCCGCTGACGCAGTTCCGCCTGCCAGTCCAGGCCCTGCTTCGCGTACTCGATGGCCAGATTGCTGGTGTTGCTCGCC
>SLDI01000597.1:0-16654 GCA_007125385.1 Phycisphaeraceae bacterium
ACGACGAGGTGCTTCAGCGTTTCAGCCAGATGGTGGGCAAGCCGCTGATCGGCGACCACGACATTGGCGGTCGGCTGAACTTCTCGGATCCGATGCCTTACACGTACGACGAGGCGCTGGATGTGCTGAACCTGATCCTGTCGATGCGCGGGTACATGCTGGTGGAGACGGGGCGGTACCTGCGGATCACGCCGATCGACGAGCTGGCGCGGATGGACCTGCGCGTGCTCGAGGGGATCGACGCGCTGGAGCGTGAGCGGGACGTGCGGCCGACGGAGGTGGTCACGGCGGTGCTGCCGGTGCGGAACATCGACGCGTCGGAGGTGCAGCAGACGGTTCAGCCGATGCTGACGCAGGCGGGCTCGGTGGCGCCGCTGACGCGGGGGCGCGGGTTGGTGGTGACGGATCGGTTCTCGACGGTGCAGCGGATTCAGCGGCTGATCAAGCAGATGGACGAAGGGTCGCCGGCGGATCGGCAGATGCGCACGTTCAACCTGCTGCACAGCTCCGGGGCGGTGGTGGCGGACCTGATCAACCGGACGTTCGGCGAGCGGACGGCGCCGAAGCGGACGGTCTACAACGAGGAGCGTCGGCGGTGGGACGAGCTTTCGCCGCACCCGGACGACTACATCACCGCGGTGTTCGACGAGCCGTCGCGGACGCTGGTGCTTTACGGGCCGGGCGATCGGCTGGAGCTGGCCAGCGAGCTGATCGAGCGCTTCGAGCAGGAGGAGGAAGGCGGGGAGGTGCAGATCTTCCACCCGCAGACGATGAGCGCGCAGCAATTGTCGCAACTGGTGCGTGAGACGCTGCCGGGCATCGCGCGGCCCGGGCGCGGGGCGTCGTCGACGGAGGCGAGCCTGATCGTGGACGGGACGCAGGACCGCTTGATCGTCAGCAGCCCGTCGACGCGGCAGTTGCGTCAGATCCGCGAGCTGATCCGCGACCTGGACGGGGCCGAGGACGGCGAGCCGGCGGGCGAGGATGAGCTGGTGCGGCTGACGCAGGTGATCGAGGTGGGCGACGCGGACGCGGCGAGCCTGCAGCGTGTGCTGCACGACGCGACGGCGGGTGAGGATGCGCGGGGCCAGCGGGTGGAGCGGCTGCGGATCAGCCACGACGCGGGGGCGAACACGTTGATCGTCACGGGCTCGCCGGGGCACGTGCGCACGGCGATGGACCTGGCGGCGCAGGTGCGTGAGCGGGCGCAGCGGGCGCCGCGGCAGATGCGGGTGTTCCGCGTCGAGCGCGTCGAGCCGGGCGAGATCATGGAGACGGTGCGCGAGCTGGCGTCGCAGCGGCTGGAGGCGGGCGGTCGGCCGCCGCACCTGCTGGCGGACGAGGCGAACAGCCGGCTGATCGTCACGGCGACGGAGGATGAGCTGGAGGTGGTGGGACAGATCATCGCGGAGCTGGACCAGGCGTCGGCGGGTCGCGAGCGGGGGCGTCGCGAGCTGCACGTGGTGGAGCTGGAGGAGACGCCGGCGACGGAGTTGCTGCCGCTGCTTGAGCGCGTCGCGCAGGAGCAGGCGTCGCAGCGCGGGGCCGACGTGCCGGGGCCGGAGTTCATCGCGGATGAGATGCGGCTGATCGTGCTGGCCAGCGAGTCGGACATGGGCGAGATTCGCGAGGTGGTCGAGCGGCTGGATCGGCCGGAGCGCGGGCGCGGGCGCGGCGATGAGCGGCGGGTGCGGGCGATCGCGGTCGATGGCGGCGACGCGCAGGAGCTGCTGCCGCTGGTCGAGCAGCTATACCGGGAGCAGGCGGACCCGGAGCGTGATGGATCGCAGGCGCCGGCATCGCTGTTTGCCGACGAGCGTGACAACCGTCTGCTGGTCTCGGGCACGGAGGCGCAGATCGAGCGGATTGAGCGAATCGTGGCCCAGCTCGACGCGGGCCAGGCCCGGCCGGTGGACCAGCAGCAGACGCGGGTGTTTCGGTTGGAGACGGCGGAGGCGGGAGAGCTGGCGGGGTTGGTGCAGTCCGCGCTGACGGAGGGTCAGCGGCGGGCGTCGCTGCGCGTGCTGGTGGATGAGCCGAGCAACAGCTTGATCGTCTCGGGCGAGGCGGGGCTGGTGGACGCGGCGGGGCAGATGATCCGCCAGCTTGACGATCGGCGCGAGCATGCGGCGATGGAGCTGCGGGTGATCGAGCTGGCGGGCAGCGAGCCGGCGCAGGCGGCGTCGATGCTGCGCGAGCTGCTGACGCAGCAGATGCGCGACGCGCGGGGGCGGCGTTACGAGGTGCAGGCGCAGATCACGCCCGATGCGCGCAATGGGCGGTTGATCATCAGTGCGCCGGAGGGTGAGTGGGAGCGCATCGAGGCGATCATGGCGCAGTTGGATGGGCCGAGCGAGCCTGATGACTCGCGTGTGTTTGAGCTTGAGCATGCGCGGGCGAGCGAACTGGTGCGTGTGATCGAGCAGGCGACGCAGGAGCGCGACCAGTGGAACCGTGTGCGTCAGACGGTGTCGGTCAGCGCGGATCGGGCGACGAACAGCCTCGTGGTCAGCTCGAACGACCCGGCGAAGGTGACGGCGGTGGCGGCGATGATCGAGCGGCTGGATCGGCCGAGTGAGCGTGGGGAGCGCGGGCTGCGGATGGTGGACGCGAATGGAGATGCGCGGGAGTTGGCGTCGTTGGTGATGAACGTGTGGCGCCAGCAGCAAGGCGACGCGGAGGCGGGGCAGGAAGTGTCCATTACGCCGGCGAACGACGGTCGGCGGCTGGTGGTGGTGGCGCCTCAGCGGCAGTTGGATGAGATCGAGGCGCTGGTGGCGCAGTTGGATGATGGCCAGGGGCGGCGGTCGCGTGAAATGCACACAATCGAGCTGAGCCAGCCGGTGGCGGCCGAGGTGATGCCGATGGTGCGGCAGATTTATGGCGCGCTGGCGGCGGACGAGGACGAGGAGGTGCCGACGCTGCTGGAGCATGGTCGGCGGGATCGCTTTCTGGTGCTGGGCAGTGCCGCGCAGGCGGAGCGCGTGCGGGGGCTGGTGGGTCAGTTGGTGGTGGATGAGCCGGAGACGGTGCGTGAGCGTCGGGTGTTTGAGTTTGAGCCTGGCGAGGATGTGAATCGCGTGGCGTCGATGGTGCGTGAGTTGTACGAGCAGGCGATGCGTGATCGGCCGGGGATGAACCCCGGGGCGCGTTTCACGCCCGATGCGCAGGGTGGGCGTTTGATCGTGACGGGATCGGAGGAGGAACTCGCGGAGATCGAGCGGATTCTGCGTGACCTGGAGCGGCCAGAGGCGGAGCGGGGCGAGCGCGAGACGCGGATTTTTGAGTTGCGTGATGCGGGCGAGGTGAATCGGCTGTCGCGGACGGTGCGTGAGTTGTATGAGGATCAGCAGCGTGAGCGTGGGGTGCAGCGGAGCCGGGTGCGGTTTCTGCCTGAGCCGGATGCCCGACGGCTGATCGTGGCGGGGCCGGCGCGGGAGCTGGATGCGGTGCAGGAGCTGTTGGGGCAGCTCAAGCGTGACGTGGATGAGCGGCCGCGGGCGACGCGGATATTCGAGCTTGAGAACGTCGAGCCAGGGCAGCTTGCGCAGACGGTGGAGCGGCTGTATCGCGAGCAGACGCGGCGGGACGTGGATGCGGATGCTCTGCTGATTCTGCCTGACGATGCGGGCCGGCGGGTGATCGTGACCGGGCCGACGGACGCGATCGAACGCGTCGAGGGGCTGATCGTCGAGCTTGATGACGTGCGGATCGAACGTGGGGACTCGCGGGTGTTTCAGTTGGAATCCGCGCAGGCGGAGCACGTGGCGTCGATCCTGCGATCGGCGATCGCCCGGCTGGACTGGCGCGGCCAGCCGGTGGCGCGGGTCGCCGTCGCGGCGGATGCGGCGACCAATACGCTGGTGGTGACGGGCGAGCCGGACGACATCCGCAGCGCGGCGTCGATTGTGGAGCAGTTGGACTCGCCGGTGGAGATGGTGGATCGGGAGCTGCACACGATTGCGGTGGAGCATGGGGATACGGCCGAGATGCGGCGATTGGTGCGCGAGGTGTATGAGCAGCAGTCGCGCGGGCGCGATCGTGATGAGGTGGTGTTCCTGGAGTCGTCGATGCGCGGGGCATTGCTCGTGATGGCGACGGAGAGCGCGGCCGAGCGCGTGCGGGGGATCGCCCAGCGGCTGGTGGCGGAGGCGACGGATGATCGCGCGCGCGAGACGCGGATCTTCGAGCTTGAGAATGTTGAGCCGGGACCGACGGCGCAGACCGTGGAGCGGCTGTATCGCGAGCAGACGCGGCGTGCAGCCGGCGATGATGATCTGCTCATCCTGCCTGACGATGCGGGGCGGCGGGTGATCGTGACCGGGCCGACGGAGGCGATCGAACGCGTCGAGGGGCTTATCGTTGAGCTTGACGATGTGCGCATCGAGCGTGGGGACTCGCGGGTTTTCCAGTTGGAATCCGCGCAGGCGGAGCACGTGGCGTCGATCCTGCGATCGGCGATTGCCCGGCTGGACTGGCGCGGCCAGCCGGTGGCGCGCGTGGCCGTCGCGGCGGATGCGGCGACGAACACGCTGGTCGTGACGGGTGAGCCGGACGACATCCGCAGCGCGGCGTCGATCGTCGAGCAGCTTGACTCGCCGGTGGAGATGGTGGATCGCGAGCTGCACACGATCGCCGTGGAGCATGGGGATACGGCCGAGATGCGGCGGTTGGTGCGCGAGGTGTATGAGCAGCAGTCGCGCGGGCGGGATCGTGATGAGGTCGTGTTCATGGAGTCGTCGATGCGCGGGCAACTGCTCGTGATGGCGACGGAGGATGCGGCCGAGCGCGTGCGGGGGATCGCCCAGCGGCTGGTGGCGGAGGCGGCGGACGATCGTGTGCGCGAGACGCGGATCTATGACCTTGAGAACGCGGAGCCGGGGCAGCTTGCGCAGACGCTGGAGCGGTTGTATCGCGAGCGGACGCGGCGCGAGGCGGCGGCGGATGATCTGTTGATTCTGCCGGAGGCATCGACGAATCGGTTGATCGTGACGGGGCCTGAGGAAGTGCTGGGGGAGGTGGATGAGCTGATCGTGCGGCTGGATGACGTGAGCATCGAGCGTGGCGATGCGCGGGTGTTTGCGCTGGAGACGGCGGACGCGCAGCAGGTGGCGACGATCCTGACCAGCGCGATCGCGGACGTGCGCTGGGGCGGACAGACGGTGCCGCGGATCAGCGTCGGGGCGGACACGCGGACGAACACGCTGGTGGTGTCGGGCGACCCGGACGACGTGCGCAGCGCGACGGCGATCGTCGAACAGCTTGACCAGGCGCGTGAGGCGCGGCCGCAGCGCATGCTGGTGTTCGAGCTGGCGGCGGCGGAGGCGTCGACGGCGGCGGAGCAGGTGCAGCAGTTGTATCGCCAGCAGGCGGAGGGGCAGGAGGGGATGCGGCCCGAGGAGGCGATGATCCTGGCGGACGCGCGGACGAATCGGTTGATCGTCAGCGCCGGCGAGCGGGACGTGGAGTTGATCGGGTCGATCGTGGGTGAGCTGGACGACGAGGATGCGTCGACGATGCGGCAGATGCGGATGCTGCCGCTGGGGCAAGGCTCGGCGACGGAGATGGCGGCGGTGGTGACGCAAATGTTCGCCGACGGGCGCGCGGGCGAGGCGGCGCGGTCGATCATGGTGGCGGCGGCGCCGGACGATCGGACGCTGATCGTGCAGGCGCCGGGGGTGGAGCTGGAGCGGATCGAGCAGTTCGTCACGTCGCTGGATGCCGAGGCGGTGTCGGGTGAGCTGGAGGTGCGGACGTATCGGCTGGCGCAGGGGAACGTGGAAGAGATTGTGGCGGGGCTGAACGAGTTGTTCGGCGAGGCGGCGCGGCAGCCGTGGCGTGGGGGCCGGCGTGGCCAGCCGGCGCGGCCGGGCGAGGAGCCGGCGCCGCGCTTTGCGGCCGAGCGTCAGACGAATCACCTGTTCGTGTCGGCGACGGCGCGGCAGTTCGAGCGGATCGAGGCGCTCATTGAGCAGGTGCAGGCGTCGGTGGAGGTGGCGAGGCAGACGCGGACGTTCCGGCTGGAGCATGGCGACGCGCAGGAGGTGCGTGATCTCCTGGAGACGATGCTTCGCGAGGGACAGGCCCCGCCGCCGCGGCGCGGGCGTTGGCAGCAGCAGGCGGATGATGGGACGGGGCCGCGCGTCGGCGCGGTGGTGGAATCGAACACGGTGGTGGTGCAGGCGTCGCCGGAGAAGCTGGCGCTGGCGGCGGAGCTGATCGAGAGCCTGGACCAGGCGGAGATGACGGGCCGGACGATGATCCGCACGGTGCGGCTGGGGCAGGCGGAGGCGACGGCGCTGGCGGCCGCGGTGATGGAGACGATCCGCGAGAGCGAGCGTGCGGGCGAGGCGATCAACGTGCACGTGACGGCGGAGCGCAACAGCAACAGCCTGCTGGTGCATGGTCGGCCGGAGGCGATCGAGCGCGTGCTGCCGATCATCGAGGAGCTTGACGGCGAGAGCGAGGAGCAGGAGCTGGCGGTGCGGGTGTATCGCCTCGAGCGTGGTGACGCGACGGAGCTGGCGGGCACGATGGGCGAGCTGCTGCGTGACATGCTGGATCAGCGTCGCGAGGCGCGGCGGGAGGTGGTGCGGGCGCCGCTGTCGATCGGGGCGGATCGGCGGACGAACAGCTTGATCGTGTCGACGACGCCGGCGCACTTTGCGCTGGTGGAGCAGTTGCTGGAGTCGCTGGACGATGAGCCGACGGACGCGCCCATGCGGGAGGTGGAGCACGTGTGGCTGGAGCATGCCGAGGCGTTCATGGTGGCGTCGCGGCTGCGCTCGCTGTTCATGGATCGGGACTACGACGATCGGCCGATCATCGAGTCGGACTCGCTGAGCAACGCGATCACGATCATCGCGCGCGAGGAGGACATGCGCGAGATTCGGCCGATCATGCGGCAGCTCGACGACGGGGCGCGGCACACGGCGACGCAGGTGCGGGTGCTTTCGACGTACCCGATGCCGGCCGGCGAGATGGCGCAGATGCTGATGGAGCTGTATCGGCGGATGGGCGGCGAGGGGATCGAGGTGGTGGAGCAGTTGCCGGGGCCGGGGCTGGTGCCGGGCCATGGTGGCGGCGGCGGCGGCGGCGGGGG
This sequence comes from Phycisphaeraceae bacterium, assembly GCA_007125385.1. Taxonomy (GTDB): domain Bacteria; phylum Planctomycetota; class Phycisphaerae; order Phycisphaerales; family Phycisphaeraceae; genus SKPT01. The sequence continues at coordinate 7,103 of SLDI01000597.1, forward strand.
TGGTGTTGATCTGTTGGATGCGGTGACGCCGGAGCTGATGCCGATGGGGCCGGCCCCGCCGGAGCTTGCGCCGCCGGCGGATGAGGTGGAACGTGACGGGGCGGCCGGGGCATTGCGCGTGGCGCAAGCGGAGGCGGGGGAGATCGTGATCGAGGCTGAGGCGGCGGATGCGGCGGCGGAGGAGGAAGCGGCCGCGGAAGCTGAGGCGGGTGAGGCGGAGCAGCCGACGCGGCCGCGGGTGTCGCTGGCGGTGGATGAGCTGACGGGCTCGCTGATGATCGCGGCGCCGCGCTCGGAGATGCGTCGGATCGAGTCGCTGGTGCGCGAGCTGGCGGCGTCGTTCATGATGGGCGAGGCGGAGTTCCGGACGTATCAGCTCGAGGCGGCGGACCCGGTGGGCGTGGCGGAGACGCTGGATCAGCTCTTCAACCCGCGCATCGAGGAGCGCGACCAGCAGCGTCGTCAGCAGCGTCAGGAGCGTGATCGTCGCGAGGAGGATGACGACGAGGAGCGTGAGCCGGCGTTCGTGGTGCTGCCGCCGGCGGAGGTGACGGTGGTGGCGCAGCCGCGGACGCGGAGCGTGATCGTGCGGGCCAAGCCGCGCGACTTTCCGATGATCGAGTCGGTGATCGAGCAGCTCGACACGGTGTCGACGGTGGTGAGCGAGGTGCGGCTGTTTGCGCTACAGCACACGGACGCGACGGAGGCGGCGGCGAACCTGGAGGAGCTTTTCCGTCTCGCGGCCGCGGGGGGCGAGGAGGCGCGGCGGGACCGGCGGGCGGTGATGGTGCGGCGGATGCTCACGATCGAGCGCGACGGCGAGATCGTGGAGTTCGACGCGAGCACGATCCCGACGATCACCGCCAACACGCACAACAACGCGCTGGTGGTCGCGGGCATCACCGAGGCGGTGGAGGCGATCGAGCAAATATTGGCGGAGCTGGAGGGGGCGGCCGAGTCGATCGTGGCACCGACGGTGCGGATGTATCCGCTCGAGCATGCGTCGGTCGAGGCGACGGTGGCGGCGCTGGGTGAGGTTTTCACGCGCGAGGCGCGGCTGGCGCGGGGGCGTGAGGATGCGCTGATGGTGCCGGTGACGATCAGCGGGCACGTGCACAGCGGTCAGGTGCTGGTGTCGGCGCTGCCGGATGAGCATGAGCTGATCGCGACGGTGATTGCGGAGATCGATCGTGGGCAGGCGGATCGGGAGTCGGTGATCGAGGTGTATGCGCTGTCGGGTGCGGAGGCGGGCGGTGCGGCGGATGTGCTGCGGGCGACGTTTGAACCTTCGGAGGATGAGCCGGGCGAGCCGGGCAAGCCTCGGCCGCGGATCAACGCGGACACGTCGAGCAACACGCTGGTGGTGCGTGCCCGGCCGGAGGTGCAGGAGCGCATCGCGGAGCTGGTGCGCCGGATCGATCTTGGTCCGCTGGCGGAGCAGCCGGTGCGGACGATTCAGCTTCAGGCGGCGGATGCGGAGTCGGTGGCGGAGTTGCTGCGGCGGATCTTCACGCGTGATGAGGACTTGCCGGGGCCGGCGCATCGTCATGCGGAGCTGCTGATCGAGGCGGACCGGGCGGCGCGGATGCTGCTGATCCGGGCGGATGATGAGACGTTCGAGCAGATCGAGGCGCTGGTCCGGCAGTTGGACACCGAGGCGCACAGCTCGAACGTGGACTTTCGACGTTTCCACCTGGCGCACGTGCGGCCGGAGGACGTGCTGCCGGTGATCGAGCAGATGCTCGAGCCGGTGCGTGAGCTTCGGCCGGAGGATCCGATCACGGTGACGGCGGACACGCGCGAGCGGGCGGTGGTGGTGACGGCGCGGCCCGCGCTCTTCGAGCAGATCGAGGACATCATCTCGCGCCTGGACGTGGAGGCGGAGCATGGCGAGGCGGAGGTGGCGATGGTGACGGTGCGGCGCGCGGAGGCGGGGCGCATCGCCGAGCTGCTGCGCGCGATGCTGCGGCCGGACGCCGACGGCGAGCTTTCGGACGAGGCGCGGATGTTGCAGGACCAGGTGCGCCTGCTGCGCGTGCACGACGACGACGGCGAGCCGGTGGAGCTTGATCTCAATGAGCCGCTGCGCATCCTGGCGGACCCCTTGAGCGGCACGGAGGGCGGGACAAACCGGGTGATCGTCTTCGCGACCCCGCGGAACCTGGCGGCGATCCGTGCGATCATCGAGATGATGGATCGCGTGCCCCTGGGCGAGGACATGGGCCTGCGGATGCGCCGGCTTCATCACGCGGACGCGTCGGCGGTGCAGCAGACGGTGACGCAGGTGTTCAACGAGGCCCAGGAGATGGGCGAGCACCCGGTGCCGGGCGCGGAGCCCGAGACGCAGACGGGGCGGGCGCTGCTCGGGACGCTGAACCTGGTGGTCGATGCGCGGACGAACTCGCTGATCATGAGCGGGCGCAGCGACGCGCTGGACCTGGCGAGCGAGCTGATCGCGGACCTGGACGTCGAGGACGAGCGGTTCGTGACGGAGGTGAGGCTGCTGCCGCTGGCGCACGCGGCGCCGGGAGAGCTGGCTTCGCTGCTGGGCGCGGTGTTCGCCGAGACCGAGCCGGGCGATGGCACGGCGGGCCTGAGCGCGCAGATCAGCCGGCTGCGCACGGCGCTGGATGATGAGCAGCGCCTGGCGGAGGTGCCGCGGGCGCGTGACGCGGTGACGATCGAGGCGGTGGAGACGATCGGCTCGCTGCTGGTGGCGGCGCGGAGCGACCTGATGCCGCTGATCGAGCAGGTGGTGGCCGCGCTGGACGCGACGGATGCGGCGAGCCTGGCGGACGTGCGGCTCTATCCACTCGAACATGCCGACGCGCAGCGCGTGGCGACGATGATCCAGGGGCTCTACGACGGCGCGGCGGGTCGTGAGCTGGATGAGCAGCGTCGGCCGCGCGTCAGCGTCGACGAGCGCACCAACGCGCTGCTGGTGGTGGCGGACGATGAGGTGTGGCCGGGGCTGGAGGCGTTGATCGAGCGGCTGGACGCCGAGCGTGCGGCGGAGACGGCGGCGGTGCGGCTCCTGGAGCTGGAACACGCCGAGGCGGGCCAGGTCGGGCCGACGGTCCAGCAGCTTTTCGCGAGCAAGCAGGCGGCGGAGGCGGCGGTGGGCGATGACCTGGCGCGGATGCCGGTGTCGGTGACGGTCCAGGGCCGGCTCAACGCGCTGCTGGTCGTCGCCGACGGCCGCGACATCGACGACGTGGAGCAGATGGTGGCCGAGCTGGACCGCATGGACGTGGCGCCGGCGGCGCAAATGCGGATCTTCGCGATCGAGCACGCCAGCGTGGGCCGGGTGCGGCAGACGCTGGAGCAGCTCGTCGACGCCCGGCCGCAGCGCGAGGGCGTGGTGCCCCAGCCGATCGCGCTGGTGCCCGATGGTTGGACGAACTCGCTGGTGGTCTCGGCGTCGGCGTCGGACATGGCGATGATCGCGTCGATGATCGAGCGGCTGGACGTCGAGGCGGTGGCCGACGACGAGCAGCGGATTCACGTGCTGCCGGTGCGCAAGGCGGACGCGGCGCAGCTTGCCGAGACGATCACCGGGCTGTACCGCGCCGAGGATGAGCCGGAGGCCGTGCAGATCGAGATCGATGCGCGGATGAACGCGCTGCTGATCTCGGCGAGCCGGTCGGCGTTCGAGCGGATCGAGCGGCTGGTGGAGCGGCTGGACACGTCGGCGGTGGCGCGGGTGGCGGAGCTGCGGGTGTTTCCGCTGCGCCACGCCGAGGCAGGTGAGCTGGCGACGCTGCTGACCGAGACGCTCACGGCCGAGCCGGACGGCGAGTCGCCCGGCACCGCCGAGCGGCAAACGCTGCTGCAATTCGTCACGCGCACGGACGACGGGCGCGACCTGGTGGCCTCGGCGCTGCGCGAGGGGGTGCTGATCACGTCGGACTCGCGGACGAACTCGCTGCTGGTCTCGGCGCCGGTGGACAACATGCCGTTCCTGGAGCAGTTGGTCACCGCGCTGGACGCGGCGTCGCCGCAGATGGCGCAGATTCAGATCTTCCAGCTCGTCAACGCGGACGCGGCGCAGATGGCGGAGATATTGACGGCGCTGTTCCGCATGCAGCCGGCGCCGGGGGTGGACGACGGGCGCGCGGTGAACTACACGCTGGTGACGCGGCCGGTGGCGATGGAGGGGCTCGAAGGCGAGGCGGCGGAGGGTTTGGAGGGGTATGAGCCGGCGTCGGCGACGGTGGGCAGCGCGGAGCGTCATGCCTTGAGCGTGACGGTGGACCTGCGGACGAACTCGTTGCTGGTGGGCGGGACGGAGCATTACGTGGCGCTGGCGAGCCAGTTGATCAGCGAGCTCGACTCGTCCACGGCGCAGCAGCGGACGACCCGGACGTATCGGCTGCGCAACGCGAACACGGAGGACGTGGAGGAGACGCTGAGCCGGTTCCTGGACCAGGAGCGTCAGCGTCTGGTGCAGACGCTGGGCAGCGATGCCCTGGGGGCGAGCCAGCGGCTGCTGGAGCGCGAGGTGTCGGTGGTGGGCGAGCCGAACGCCGGGACGCTGCTGATCTCGGCGAGCCCGCGCTATTTTGACACGATCATGGAGCTGGTGGAGGAGCTGGACCGGGCCCCGCCGCAGGTGCTGTTGCAGGTGCTGCTGGCGGAGGTGACGCTGGATGACCAGACGGAGTTCGGCATCGAGTGGAACCTGGAGCAGATGCTCGACAGCTCCACGGTGACCGTGGGCACGGACTTCGGCGTGGCGAACGCCCTGGCGCAGACGGGCGGATTTGCGGTGTCGGTGACGGGCGGCGACCTGGATTTCCTGCTGCGGGCGCTCCAGAGCCAGGGTCGGCTGGAGGTGCTCAGCCGGCCCCAGATCGTGGCGGCGGACAACCAGACGGCGCGGATCAACATCGGCCAGTCGGTGCCGCTGATCACGGCCAGCCAGGTGACGGAGCAGGGGACGGTGACGAACACGATCGCGTACCGGGACGTGGGCGTGATTCTGGACGTGCTGCCGCGCATCAGCCCGGACGGCTTCGTGCGGATCGACGTGATGCCGGAGACCAGCTCGCTGAGCATGTCGGACGTGGAGGTCAGCGACGGGATCCGGGCGCCGATCATCAATCAGCGCCAGGCAGCGACGACGGTGACGGTGCAGAACGGGCACACGATCATGATCGGGGGGATGATCGACACGCAGTCGGAGGACCGCGTGCGAAAGGTGCCGCTGCTGGGTGACATTCCGCTGGTCGGCGCGCTGTTCCGCTCGACGCTGTCGACGAAGCTGCGCACGGAGCTGCTGATCATCATCACGCCGCACATCCTCACAACCGTGGAGGATGCGGACCGGATCACGCGTGAGAACATTCAGCGCAGTGAGGCACTGGACGCGATGCGTCAACTGGACAACCGGACGGACCTCGACAGCATGCTGGCCCCGTACCGCGAGGACTGGATGGCGCCGGACGATGAGCAGGAGCTGCTGGAGGAGATTCAGCAGTTGATGCAGGAGGAGGCCGACGAGCCGCAGGAGGCGAGATGAGGCATGGTTGGTGTGACAGCGCGCGGCGGGCCGGCGCGATGATGGCGTTGTTGGCGCGGTTGGCGGCGGTGGTGGGCGTGATGGGCGTGGCGGGGTGTGCCGCGGGACCGACGCGCGCCGAGCATGCGCAGGTGAGTGATCTGCGCGTGCTGGCGGCGCCGTCGCCGGTGGGGTCGGAGCCGTCGGCGCTGCCCAACGGGGTGATGGCGCAGGTGTATGCGCTGTCGGGCGACGGGCTGGCGATGTCGCTGCCGCCTGGGCGGCTGTCGTTGCGGCTGTACGATGGGCGCGGGACGCCGGCAGAGCTGGAGCAGATCGGTCCATACGCGAGCTGGAGCTACAGCAGCGAGGAACTGGCGGATGTGGAGGTCGAGTCGATCGCGGGCCCGGCGTACGGGTTTCTGCTTCGCTTCGAGGATGAGCCGCCCGAGGCGACGACGGTGACGTTGACGGCCCGGTTTCAGCCACGCGGCGCGCCCGAGGCGGTCAGCGCGCAGCCGGTGTTGATCCGGATTCGCCAGCGGTGAGGGGGGAACGGGACGGCGGTGGCGGTGGCGGCGGGCGTGGCGGGGGCTTCGCGAAGCCGCGAGCGGCTGGGTTGGGTGAACGCGTCAAGGAGAAGCATCATGAATTGGCATCGTGTGTCGTTGTCGGTGGTGGTGGCGGTGGTGGTGGTGGGGATGGCGGGTGTGATGGGTGCTCAGGCATGGGCCGATGAGCCGCGGCTGGCCGGGCAGGTGAGCCAGCATGGGATCACGTGGACGTTCGCCGACGAGCATGAGGTGGGGCAGTTCGTCAACGGCGACTGGTGGGTGGTCGGGCCGGTGACGGTGGTGGAGGTGGACCCGGCCCCGGGCCCGGCGCCGGAGGGGCAGGAGACGCAGTTGACGCAGGACCAGTGGGGCAACACGGGCTTGCAGGATGACAACCGCTGGCGCAACGGGTCGATGGTCGTGTACCGCGCCGAGAACCGGCAGGGCTACGACTCGCGCGGGCGGAACTTCAACGAGGACGCGGTGACGCGCTTCCCGCTTGAGCTGGATCCGAACCGGTCGCTGATCTCGACGATCAGCCACGTGGAGCTGCCCAACCGCAAGATGCACTGGGAGCTGATGTGGGGCTCGGAGCGGAACACGCATCGCGTGCTGCGGACGGCGGCGGTGCTGACGGTGGTGGACGAGGCCCCGCCGGCCGACGCGTTCCGTCCGCCCTACGTGGGCTTTGACAAGCCGATCTTCCGCGCCGGCGACCTGCAATGGGATCGGCTGTACGAGCTCGAGGCGCCGGATGACGTGCCGGCCTGGTCGACGATCGAGCGGTACATGGAGCGGCCCTGGCTGGACCACATGAACGGCTCGTGGCTGGCGCGGACGATCGCGCCAACGGAGAACCAGCCGGGCTACGGCCGGGAGGTCGGGCGCATCGTGTCGATCGCCAGCCTGATGGTGCACCTGGACGTGCCGCGCGAGCAGAAAGAGACGCTGCTGATCCGCCTGGTGCAGTACGGCATCGACCTGTGGGGCATCGCCGAGGCGGGTGGGCATTGGAACGAAGGCGGCGGGCACACGTCCGGGCGCAAGTGGCCGATTCTCTTCGCGGGGCTGATGCTCGACGACGACCGCTTCTTTGATCTGCCCGCCACGGCCGTCTTCCAGGAGGACACGCAGACGTACTACGGCCAGGGTTGGCATGGGCAGACGGCGCTGTGGCAGATGGTCACGCACCACGGCCCGCGCGAGCCTTACGAGCACAAGCACCCGGACGACTGGGAGCGATGGGACCGCACGTCGGAGAGCTATCGCCTGTGCTGCACGGGGCGGGCGTGGGTCGGCATGGCGCTGGCGGCGCGGCACATGCAGGCCAAGCGGCTGTGGGATCACGACGCGTTCTTCGATTACGTCGACCGCTTCATGGCCGATCCGGACCCCTACGCAGAGCAGCGCGGCGGGCGTGAGCGGCCGAGCCAGGAGGCGTCGACGTTTGACCCGTTTGTCGATGCCATGTGGCGGAGCCATCGCGAGGCGGCGCCGGCCGAGCCGTACGGCGACGTGCATCGGATGTGGGACGCGCAGCGGCGACGCTGGGTGCAGGTGACGCGGCCGCAGTAGGCAACGTGCGTTCTGGGGTGCCACTGGCGGCTTGCCCGCCCGTGCCTGGGCGCTGCGGCTGGCGCGCAGGGATCGATCGTGTCGTAGGCAACGAGCCTTCGACGCGATGGAGATCGGTCGGGCCGGGCACTGGCGGGCAAGCCGCCAGTGGCACCCGGCGCATGTGGCAATGGAGGTGGCGCCGCTCCCGCCCTTCGCGCGCGGACGCGCTCTGGATGGGCGTCAATGGCGGAGATGTGGTTTTGTGCGCGCGTGGCGGATCGCCTAGAATCCACTTCAGGAGCGGCATGGGCCGACCGTCACCACCGTCCCGGGGCATTGGAGTGAGATGAAGCGATGAGCGAAGCGAGCAATGTTCTGCGCGGCAATGCCGTGATCGGCCAGTCCGGTGGGCCGACGGCGGTGATCAACCAGTCGCTGGTGGGGGTGATCGAGGCGCTGCGTGAGCATGACGCGGTGCAGCGAATCCTCGGGGCGCATCACGCGGTGGCGGGGATTGTCGCGGACGATTTCATCGAGTTGCAGGACATTCCGCAGGATCGGCTGGATCGGCTGGCGCTGACGCCGTCGGCGGCGCTGGGCTCGTCGCGCGACAAGCCCGACGAGCAGTACTGCCAGCGGATCTTCAAGACGTTCGAGAAGAACAACGTGCGCTACTTCTTCTACATCGGGGGCAACGACAGCTCCGACACGTGCAAGATCGTGCAGGAGCAGGCGAAGAAGGCGAACTACGAGCTGCGTGCGTTTCACGTGCCCAAGACCATCGACAACGACCTGGTGCACAACGACCACACGCCGGGCTTCGCGTCGGCGGCGAAGTTCGTGGCCCAGGCGTTCATGGGCGACAACCTGGACAACAAGGCCCTGCCGGGGATCAAGATCAACGTGGTGATGGGTCGGCACGCCGGGTTTCTGACGGCCGCGTCGGCCTTGGCGCGCCAGCACGAGGGCGACGGGCCGCACCTGATCTACGTGCCCGAAGTGCCGTTCGACATGGACAAGTTCACCGCGGCGGTTGAGCGCACGGTCGAGCGTCACGGCCGGTGCGTGATCGCGGTGTCCGAGGGCATCCACGACGCCGACGGCACGCCCATGGCGGTGAAGCTGGCCGAGCAGTCGGGGCAGGTGGAGCGCGACGCCCACGGCAACGTGCAGCTCTCCGGCAGCGGGGCGCTGGGCGATCACCTGGCCGAGGCGCTGAAGCAGCACTTCGCCGCCAGGGGCGAGAAGGCGCGCGTGCGCGCGGACACGTTCGGGTATCTGCAACGCAGCTTCGCGGGGCTGTACAGCCACGTCGACGCCGAGGAGGCACGCGAGGTGGGTCGGCGGGCGGCCGGCTTCGCGCTGGCCGGCCGCGAGCAGGGATCGGTGGCGATCCAGCGCGTCAGCTCCCGGCCTTACAAGGTCGAGTACAAGCTCGTGCGCCTGGAGGACGTGGCGGGCAAGACGCGCACGCTGGACAAGACCTACATCGTCGACGACTGCGACATCTCGGCGAACTACCTCGAGTACCTGTCGCCGCTGGTCGGCGAGCTGCCGGTCATCGAGTCGCTGCGCGTCCGGCGCTGAGACATGCAGCGCCGTGAATCCAACCGGCGCCGGTGCCACGGACCGGGACGTCTTCGGCCGTGAGTAGGGTGGGTAGAGCGAAGCGAAACCCACCACTGTCCCCGGCCTCCAACTCGACATTCTGTCGGAACACATACCGCATGGGTGCCACTGGCGGCTTGCCCGCCAGTGCCTGGGCGCCGCATTCGACCGGAAAGCGTAGATTCCGCGGGATCAACGTTGGCTTGGGCGGCCGTGGTGCGTCCTTGCGCCCGGGCACTGGCGGACAAGCCGCCAGTGGCACCCAACGCCGTGAAATTTCGCGTGGCGGCGCTGATGTAGGGTGGGTAGAGCGCAGCGAAACCCACCACGCTG
>SLDI01000357.1:0-4897 GCA_007125385.1 Phycisphaeraceae bacterium
ACGACCCATCCGGGCAAAGTCAACCATTCCAGGGTCAATAGGAGCCCGTGGCGGAGTCCCCTTGGGCGAGGCAGGGGCGGTGGAAGCGGGCCGATCAAGCAGATGGAACACGAGCACGCATTGAGTGGGTCGAATCCGGCGGGCCGCGCATTGCAGGCGAAGGTGAGCCGATGGCGTGCGCTGCAGGATCGAGTTTCCGCTCTGGGAAGAGACCTTATCCGCCGCGTCGCCAAAGCAGGAGGAGGCCGCCGAGGCCCAGCAGCGCCAGCGAGCCCGGCTCGGGCACGCTCTGCAAACCACCGCTGACGAGCAACTGCACGAACGGCGCCACGTCACCGGTGTCGAACACACCATCGCCGTTGATATCGCCCGCCACAATCATCGTCGCCTCGTCGACGCCATACTGGGCCAGGTATGTCGCCGGGTCCGTCAAGGCGAGCACGAACGGCGCGACGTCGCCCGTGTCCACCACGCCGTCGAGATTCATGTCGCCCCGCAGCATGGCGAGGCTCACCGCGATGGAGCCGTCGACGTAGAGCTGGTCGAGGTTCCAACCCAGGTGATCGGGCAGCGCGGGCAGGTGGATGGCGTCGAAGGCGCCGTCAAGCGAGCCGAAGCTCAGCAGGTCGAAGCTGTGGCCCGGACCGGGGAGGAAGGGGTCGATGAGGCTCAGCTGGAGCGTGCCGGCGAGGCCCAGGTGCCCGGCGACGTTGAGCTGGTCGTGGCCGGGGCCGGGCGCTGTGCCGGCGAGCTTGAGGATCAGCGAGGCGGTCGGGCCGAGCAGGACGTTGCCGTCGAAGCTGATGGCGGCGGTGGAGTTGCCGGGGCTGAGCGTGCCTTCAAAGTGGTGGGTGCCGGTGCCGGTGAACGCGCCCGAGCCGGTGACATCGCCGAACCAGACGGCGGCGGCGTCGGCGGCGAGGCGGACCTCCCCGTCGTTGCGCACGTGGTCGTAGAAGCTGGCGCGGGCGTCTCCGGAGAGGACGATCTCGGCCTGGTTGAAGATGGTGCCGAAGATGTCGTTGTCGCCGAAGGGCATGGCCAGGGTGCCCACGCGGTTGATGAGCCCGGCGGTGGGGCCGAAGGTGCTGATGGGGACGATGGGCACGCGCAGGGTGGCGTCGCGGAGGTAGATTTCGCCGGGCACGTCGGGGGTAAAGAACGTCACCTGCCCGTTGTTGATGGTGCCGGTGGCCTCAAGCTCGGCGCCCTGGCGGACGTCGATGCGGCTGCGGTTGGCGATGGTGCCGTCGACGAGCAGGCGTTGGCCGGCGGTGACGCGGATCTCGCCCAGGGCCAGGTCGTTGACGGTGTCGCGGTGGTTGGTGATATCGGTGTTGAGTCGGCCGCCGCCGGTGATGATGCCGTGGCTGGTGAGGGTGGGGGCGGTGAACAGGGCGTCGCGGCGGACGGTGAGTCGGCCGTCGGTCGCGATGGTGGCGGTGGCGTCGGCGTGCAGCGTCTGATTGGCGCCGAGGACGACGTCGTCGCCGAGCTGGCCTTGGGCGGTGATGCTCAGCGTCGCGTCGGTCAGGCGCAGCGTGCCGGTCTGGAAATCGATCAGGTGAGCACCGTCGAGGTCGCCGGCGTGCAAGGCGCCGCCGAGCAGGCTCAGGGGCGTGATGAGCGTGGCGGTGCCTTCGACGGCCAGCGTCTTGCCACCGGTGATCTGCCCGCCGGGGAACCAGTCGTGGACGACGGGGCCGAGGCCGATCTGTCGATCACCGGCGAGCTGGATGGTGCCGGCGAGGTAGTTGAGCTGGGCGTCGGGCTCGCGGTCGTAGTTATTGAAACGGAGTGTGCCGCCGTGGAGATTGATGGTGGCCTGGTCCCAGAGCTTGAGCGTGCCCTGGACGTCGACGAGGCCGCCGGGACCGACGTTGAGCGTGGCGTGGCCGCCGCCGGCGACGGCGTCGCCGCCGACGAACAGGTTTTGCGTGGTGGTCCATGTCGAGCCGGCGCCGGCGAGGGTGACCGAGCCTTGCGCGACCGGCGTGCGGGCGATGTAGCCGTCGAAATCGGAGACGCTGGCACCGTCGTCGATGCTGAGTGTGCCGTCGCCTTCGCTGCCGACGACGAGTGCGCCGTGCAGTTCCCAACTCGAATCGGCGCCTGTGACGGCGACGAATCCCTGCGCTCCCAGGCTGGAGGCGATGGTCGCATGGCCAGCGAGCACGGATCCCCCGTCGGCGATGGTCAGCGTGCCGTGGGTGAACGTGCCCCAGCCGCCGACCAGAAGCTCTGCCCCGACCGACCAGCTCGACGCTTCGCCCGTGACGGTGACCGAACCCTGGACCGTGTTCTCGACGCCCAGGTGGCCGGATGTGCTGGTGACGGTGCCGCCGTTGGCGATCGTCAAGGTGCCTGCGCCCGCATAGCCCACCATGAGCGGTTGGGCGATCGTCCAGCTCGCGCCTGACCCGGAAACGGCCACGGCGCCCTCCATGCCGGGGTTGCTGGCGATCAGGACCGCGCCGCTCGACACGCTGCCATCGCCGGAGACGGTGAGCATCGCCGCGCTGTTGTGGGCGATACGCAGCGTGGTGCCCGCGGCGACGAGCGAGCCGTCGACCGACAGATCGGTGTCGACGGTGGTGAGGCCTTCAATGTGCAGTTCCTTGCCCGCGTCGATGCTGGGCGAGGCGCCGTAGAGCTCGGCGATGGTCGCGTCGGTGCCGATGGTGCGCTCGCCGGCGAGCTGGACGGTGCCGGCGGTGTAGTTGAACTGGCCGCCCGAGGCGCGCTCGTAGCCATCGAAGCGCAGCGTTCCGCCATCGAGGTTGACGCTGCCGGCGTCCCAGATGTGCAGCAGGTCCTGGACGTGCACGGTGGCGCCAGCCTGGACGTTGAGCGTGCCGCTGCCGCCGACGGCGCTCTCGCGCCCGCCGACGTACAGCGAGCCGGTGTTGGTCCATGTCGAGTCGTCGCCGGTGACCGTGACGACGCCTCGCGAGCCGGCGTCGAATCGGCCGAGGTAGCCGCCGTCGCTGGTGACCTGTCCGCCGCCGGTGATCAGCAGCGAGCCGTGGTTGGTCTGCTGGTTGCCCACAGCCAGGAACTCGCTCATGTGCCAGGCGGAGCCGTCGCCGGAGACGGTGACGGCTCCAGTGGCGCTGGCGAAGCGTCCGAGGTATCCGCGTGTGCTGGTGACCTGCCCGGCGTTGTCGATGAGCATCTCGCCGTCGCCGAGGCGACCGACGTAGATCTGCCCGCTGTTGTTCCACTGGGCGTGAGGGCCGACGACGGTGAGTTGGCCGAAGCCGCTGGCCTCGTGGCCGAGGTGGGCGGTGCCGACGGAGTTGGCGTGCGAGCCGGCGAGGATGTGAAGCTCGCCCCAGCCGGCGTCACCGACGCGCAGCGAGCCGGTCAGTTCGAGCGTGGCCAGGTCGTCGAGGCGCAGCACGCCGTGGCTCTTGTCCTGATCGCCAAGGACGGCGTCGACGCCGGCGAGCGTGCCGACGAGGGCGCGCAACTGGGCGTTGTCACCGTCAAGCTCACCCACGACGATCGACCGGATGGCGGCGGTGAGCGTGTAGGTGTGCTCGGCCGGGCCCTTGAACAGCTCGAAGCTCACGTCACCGTCGCGCACGAGCAGGCGCAGGTTCTGCGGATCGTGGGTGAACAGCACGTCGTAGCTCTGCTCCAGGTCGAACAGCGCCACGTCCGCGGCGTCGGGAATGCCCGCGGGCGACCAGTTGCCCGCTTTCTGGAACAGGTCGTCGATCTGCCCGGTCCAGGTGTGGACGCCGTCGTGGTCGGCGTGGACGGTTACAGCCAGGACCATCGCGCCGACAAGCGCGAAGCCTTTCATGATGTCGTGATCGAGCATCGGACACCTCCTGCCGCGGTAGGGGAACCGGAGCACGAAGCGATGAACGTGTTGCGAGCGAACCCTGGCTGTCGCGGAATCGAGGCCCAACCAGCGCAAAGCCTTCGCGCGGAGCCGAGGGCGGGGCATCGTTCTCCTGATGGGGAGGTGCCTGAAGTGGGTCCGGACGAAAGCACGAACGGGGCGAGTCCGTACCCCCAAAGAGCCAAGATACCCCCCCGCCGCCGGCCAAGTCAAGCCATTTGTCGATGATGCCCGGCCGTTCCCGGGACAATTCGCGCGCAGCCGTCGCTCGCCCCGTAACAAGTCGCCCGGGATGGCCAACGCACCCGCGACGACCAACGCTTTGCTCGAATCAACATGAGCCCGCCGCCGAAACCCAGCAGAGCCAGGCTGACAGGCTCGGCGTCGGCGTCTTGTGTGGCCGTGCTTGCCTGCTGGCCGACGAGCAACCGCGCGAACGGCGCCACGTTGCCGGTGACACACATGCGGCGGCATTGATGTCGCCGCGGGCAACCGTCGTGGCCTGCTCAACGTCGAACCGGCCCGGGTCGCTGGCCGGGTCGGTCAGTGCCGAAACGAAGGGCGCGACGTCCGCCGTGTCGACGACACCATCGCGATTCATGTCGCCGAGCAACAGTCAGCCGTCAACGATCCTGACCACGAATGCGTCGCCGCCACCGTGTTGAAGTTCGTGTCGTACCCGCCGCCGACCCAGCCGGCGGGGTTGGTCTCACCGGTGACAGCCTCAGCGGGCGGCACCATGCCAACGCGGTGCAGGACGAGCTGTTCGAGCGTGCCGTGACCCAGCCGGCGAACGAGGACGGGCCCAACCGGCCACGGTCGACGACGAAGGCGATGCGCAGCGCCAGGCGCAGCGGAGGGCGCCGGATGAAGCCGGAAATGGCCGGAACACGGCGCGGGGCGAAAAAACGGTGTGTAGTGTAAGTTCCGAAGATTTCCGGGATTGTCCGGATTCTTCTAACTTCTTCACTGACAAGGAGAAGGGTGAGCGACGGGATTCGAACCCGCGACCCCCAGGACCACAACCTGGTGCTCTAACCAACT
>SLDI01000032.1:0-4867 GCA_007125385.1 Phycisphaeraceae bacterium
TCGTGCTCACGCTGCTCAACGACGTGCCCCGGCTCGATCTGGCGATCGAGCTCGACTGGCTCGGCGAAGCCAGCCGTATCCGCATGCACGTGCCGACCACGGTCAACAGCTCGCAGGGGATCTACGAGATCCCGTTCGGCCTGGTGCGTCGCCGGCCGTACCGCGTCCGCCACACGTGCGCCGGCGAATGGCCGGCACATCGCTTCGTCGCACTCGAGGACGCGCATCAGGGCGTGGGCCTGATCAACCGCGGCGCCCATGGCGTGGAAGTCATCGACGGCGACATCGCCACCACGCTGCTGCGAGCGCCCGCAATCGAGCGCACCGCCATGAGGCCGGACGACACCTCGTCGCAACACGGCCGGCACCGCTTCGAGTTCGCCCTCGTGGCGTATAGAGGCCCGGCGGCGCGCCACGAGGTGAGCCAGCAGGCTCAGGCAGTCAACGTGCCGTTGCATGCCGGCTTCGTCACCCATCCGTCGCCGCACCCGGCAGATGCCACCATGGCGATGCGGCTCGAACCTGCCCACTGCGTTCTCTCGACGATTAAAGCGCCCCATGACGGCGCGTCCGAGCAACTCATCGTGCGCATCTACGAGACCATCGGCACATCATGCACCGCCAGGCTGCACCTTTCCGGGGTTAAGAGCGTATGGGCTTCCAACTTGCAGGAACAAAAACTCGCCCCACTGCCCTGCGTAGACGACACCGTGGAAATCCCGATGCGCCCGTTCGAAATCACAACCCTGCGCGTAAGCCGTCCACGGCCTGAGCGAAGCCCATAACAGGCTCCAGAGCAGATCGATTGCGGCGGGCGGCTCGCGTGCAGGGCCTGAACATGCATCTGGCGATAGCCGCGGTAGGCTTCTCAGGCCCTGACCACCACCCGAGCGTGGGGGGCTCGTTCCGCGCGTTTCGCAACACGCTTGCCCCCCCGGCGGGGCGGATTTAGCACGGGGACCGATGCCGCCGTACGCATCGAGGATATTTTTACGATGCGTGCTTGCATGCGTGCTAGATGCGTGCTAACATCTGCGGCATCATCAACCCTTCTCGACAAGGAACCGCGATGGCTACCCACCCCAAGCAGTCGTCGGGCGGCAGGGCGAGGGCCCAGAAGCTCACCCGGGAGGAGCGCTCGCAGGCGGCGCGCCGTGCAGCGCAGGCACGATGGGCCAAAGGCGAGGACGTGCCAGCCGTCATCTGCGGCTCGCCCGACCAGCCGCTGAGGATCGGCGACTTGGAGATCCCTTGCTATGTGCTGGACGATGAGCGCCGCGTGATCGTTCAGCGCGGCGTTATGTCCGCACTCGACATGTCCCAAGGTACCGCGGGCCGTGGCGACGGTGATCGACTCTCCCGCTTCCTGGCCACGCGGGCACTTAGCCCATTTGTCACCAATGAGTTACGCGATGTGATCACGAGCCCGATTCGTTTCCGGTCCGGCCCCAGCTTGGCGTACGGCTATGAGGCGACGGTCCTGGCTGACATCTGCGACGTCGTGCTCCAAGCCCGGAAAGAGGGCAAGCTGCATTACCAGCAAGAACACATTGCACAGCAGTGCGAGATGTTGCTGAGAGCCTTCGCGAAGGTCGGCATAGTCGCGCTGGTTGACGAGGCCACCGGGTACCAGTACGTCCGTCAGCGTGACGCCCTGAGCCAGCTCCTGGAGGAATTTCTGTCTGAGGAGCTGCGTCGCTGGGTCAAGACATTTCCTGGCAGCTACTTCAAGGAGATGTGTCGCCTGAAGGGCGTTCCATACCGCCCGGACATGCGACTTCCTCAGTATTTCGGGCACCTCACCAATGATGTCGTCTACAAGCGGCTTGCGCCTGGGGTTCTCGACGCCCTCAAGGAGAAAAGCCCGAAGGACGGCAAGGGTAACCGGCCCAACAAGCTCCACCAGTGGCTCAGCGAGGGTGTCGGGCATCCGAAGCTGATCCAGCACCTGGGGACGGTGATCGGGCTTATGCGCATCTCGCGAACGTGGGACGAGTTCAAGGGGTATCTCGACCAGGCTGCGCCGGCTTACGATAACGGCCACTTGTTCATTCGCGACGACGATTGAAATCGTGGTCAAGCGGTGCGCCAGGCCCACGAATCCGCGAAGCGTGTGGGCGATCGGCACTCCCCGCCCGCCACCACCAAGGCCACGGCTTCTTCTGGCCCCGGCGCTACCGCTGGGAGCGGTCGGCAACGTGCTCGACCTCCTGCGTACCAGTCAGGCCCAAGGCGAACATGGGCTCGCGGCGACGATCCCCACAATTGCGCGGGGCCGTGGTGCTGCGCGACGACCGCGGTCGCTGGCTGTCCAGTGCCAAGCCCAAAAGGCGCGGCGCGGGCGTGCGGCCGGTGCGTGAGTTGCTCGGCGTCGTCGCCAGCGAGGGCGCCGCCGGCGGCATCCTCGTGACCTCCGGCAGCGTCACCTCCGATGCCCAAGCCTTCGCCCGCGACAATACGACCGAGCTCGACGGGCCCCGGCTCGCCGATCTACTCCACGCTACCGCGCTGCACCTGAAAGCGTTCACCTCCACGGGGAGTGCCAGCTCACCGCGCTTTGCTTACGAACCGCTCAATGTCGGCCAGACGCCATCGCACCAACCGTGGCCCCAGCTTCACAGGCTTTGGGATGTCGCCCGAACTCGCCAGGCGCCAGACAGTCCGCTGGCTGAGTTGGAGGATGCCTGCCACCTGCTGGACGTCCAGGAGGCAGATGTGGCGGAAACGAGGGTCTGCTTGGTACTGGGCGATCGCTACTAATATGTCGAAGACACGCGCGCGTAAGCCGCTGTCAGGGATGCGGGCGGCCTTGGCGTACAGCCGCTTGAGACGCTGTTTTAGATCGTGCAGGTCGAACGGTCTGGCCTGCCCGGGATACAACCTGTCGAAGGCACCTGCCCGCAAGCCGCTGTTAAGGATGCGGGCGGCCTCGACGAACAGCCGGTAGAGGCGCTGCGACAGATGGTGTGTCGCCGGCTGGCCGCGGTCGACGTCCTTGAACCGCTGTTCCATCGTCCGCAAGCGTTCAGCGACCATGGCGAACGCCATTGGGCGCGCCGGCGGATAGAGGCTGAGCATCGGGGGCTCGAACAGCACCCGCCGAGAACGTCGCTCCTCAGTGTCCTTCGACATGATGCATCCCTTCGCATGCCGGGCCGGCGCCGGCCGGGGTGCGGGGGATGCGTCCGCGCCCTCGGCCGGGGCCTGTTCGCCGGGGATCAGCCGGCACGCCCGTGGTCTCGATTTTACCGCCGGGACCAATTCTTGCGGGCGCCTTTCTTCTTGCCCGCGCCCGGCTTCTTCTTGGCGGCCTTCCGCTGGGTTTTCTTGCTCGCCTTCTCCGGCCAGAGCCACAACCTCACGTGGTTCGTCACCCGCCGCAGGCGGTCGTCGTCGATCCGGTGGCGGTAGTGGGTGGCGATGTCCCCGCTGGGCTCGTGGCCCATGATCAGGTCGATGGCCGGCCGGTCGTTCACCTCGTCGGCGACGGTGCGGAAGGTGTGGCGCAGAGCGTAAAAGTTGATCCCCGCCCGCTTGTGGCCCGCCTCGCGCAGCAGCCGGCCGAACGTCATGCCCACGGCGTCGGAGCCGCGGGTCCTGGCCTCCTTGACCTCGCCCCCTTCATCCTGCGTGGCCTCCTCGAACTGGTAGCGGACCCAGCGCCGGCCGTGGCTGGTGATGAACAGCAGGCCCGCGTCCGCCTTGGCCCTGGGCCTGGGCCTGGCCTCAATTGCCTTGCGCAGCGCCTCGATCGTCTCGACCCAGAGCGGGCAGCGGCGTTCCACGCCGGTTTTGGGGCGGCGCCACGCCAGCACGCCGGCGTCCAGGTCCACCGCCGACAGCGGCAGCTCCGCGCAGTCGTTGTTTCCGTAGGCGCAGTTGATCCCCAGCAGGATCATCGCCCGCATGGGCACGGACGCC
Source organism: Phycisphaeraceae bacterium (assembly GCA_007125385.1). Taxonomy (GTDB): domain Bacteria; phylum Planctomycetota; class Phycisphaerae; order Phycisphaerales; family Phycisphaeraceae; genus SKPT01. Next base: position 3,922 of record SLDI01000032.1, read on the forward strand.
CTGGCCAGCACGTCGCGGATCTGGCCGGGCTCGAGCGTGCGGGGCCCGGCGTCGGCCCGGGCGCGGCGCAGCTCGCGGGGCCCGGGGTGGACGAACTCGGGGCCGTAGCGCATGGGCCGGTCCAGTAGGCCGGCGTCGTAGCCGTACTTGAACATGCCGCGGATGCGGCGCACGTGGTTGCCCAGGTCATGCACGCCCCGGCCCTTGGCCAGCTCGGCCCGCAAGTGGCCGAAGTCGTCGGCCGTCAGGTCGTCGACGGGGCGATCGGCGCCGAACACGTCCACGACGATGCCGGCGGAGGCGTAGTATTGGCCGAACGTCTTGGGCTTCATCTCCCCGGCCTCCAGCTTGCGTTTGCGGGCCGTGAGGAAGCGGTTGGCCAGTTCGCGGACGGTCAGCTCCCCGTTGCGGGGCCGGGGCGTGCGGCCGGCGTGGAGGTCGGCCTTCTGGGCGTTGTACGTCGCCAGGGCCTGCTCGTGGCCGTCGGCGAGCTTGCCGAAGTAGTGCCGCTTGCCGCGGATGACCTTGTACCAGCGGCCGGTGGGCAGGTGGGGGCTCAGCGGGAAGTCGTCGTAGGGCAGGTATTTGACGGCCTCGGGACTGAGCCGGCGCTTCGTGGTAGGATTGGCCATGGCGGCGGGCTCCGGGGCGGTGAAGTGTCAGAACTGGTGTATTTCACTTTACCGCCTCGCGGGCCGGAAATCAAGGAAATGGCGTAAATAAAGGTGTTTGCGCGCGTAGCTCAGTCGGACAGAGCAGCCGCCTTCTAAGCGGCAGGTCGGTGGTTCGAATCCACCCGCGCGCATTGGCACGATGGATGCAGGGCTCGCCCGGCCCGGCGGGGCGCGCCAACGGCCGCTCAAGGCTCTATTATTGACCTTTGAATGGTCAACTTCACCCGGATCCGGCGCATCGGGGGTGCCACGGCTTGACCGCGAAGCGGCAA
>SLDI01000667.1:0-4855 GCA_007125385.1 Phycisphaeraceae bacterium
ACTGGCGGGCAAGCCGACAGGGGCACCGGGCTCCGGGTTACACTGTCGCCGGCGGCGGTGTCAAGAAGCCTGCATCCCAGGAGCACTCCCATGACGAGCAGCAAGCAGCGCGTCCTGGTCATCGGGGCCCACCCGGATGACTGTGACATCTGCGCCGGGGGGCTGGCGGCGCTGATGACCGAGCAGGGGCACGCGGTGAAGTTCGTGTCGATGACCAACGGCGACACCGGGCACCAGCAGATGGGCGGGGGCGAGCTGGCGCGGCGGCGCGAGCGTGAGGCGCAGGCGGCGGGGCAGGTGCTGGGCATCGCCTACCAGGTGATGGACAACCACAGCGGCGAGCTGGACGCGAGCGTGCACCATCGCAAGGAGGTGGTGCGGCTGATCCGCCGCTTCAAGCCCGATCTCGTGCTGACCCATCCGCCGGATGACTATCACCCGGACCATCGCTACACGTCGACGCTGGTGCAGGACTCGGCGTACATCGTGACGGTGCCGGGGATGTGCGCGTTGACGCCGCACCTGGAGAAGAACCCCGTGTATGCGTACATGGGCTGGAGCGCGAGCAAGACGCAGACCCTGGTGCCGGAGGTGACCTTCGACATCGAGGCGGTGATGGACAAGAAGCTGGCGATGATCCGCTGCCACGCGTCGCAGTTCCTGGAGTGGATTCCCTACAACCAGGGTCGGCTGGACGAGGTGCCGTCGGACCCGGCCGAGCAGCGGCGGTGGCTGGACGAGCATTTCAAGGCCCGGTTCCGGGCGCTGGCGGATCACTACCGCGAGCGGTTGGTGGCGCAGTTCGGGCCCGGCCGGGGGCGGGAGATCCAGGCGGCGGAGGGGCTGGCTGCGTGCCCGTTTGGCTCGCCGCTGACGCCGGAGACGCTCCAGCGGCTGTTCGGCTCGCTGCCGGGGCAGGCGATCGGGGCGATGCAGCAGGCGTAGGGGCGGAGGCAGACGTCGGCGCCGTCGCTGCCTTGCACCCGGGGTTGGTCAGCCCATCAGCGGATTGGCGAAGCTGATGAGATCGCACTGGTGGCCAGGGCCCTTGCCCTTGCGTTTGTGTTCCTCGCCGGCCTCGTACTCGGGCTGTCCTTGGCCAAGCTTCTCGATCCAGGGCACGGAGAAGAGTCGGCCGTTGGGGTGCACGACCAGCGACTGGGTGAGCGTGGGGTAGCGGCCGTCCTCGAGGCGGATCACGCCGTGGTCCTGGTACCGGCCGGTGGGCAGGTGATAGGTGACGAGGCGCAAGGTGTTCTTGACCTTGCGGCCGTCCTCGGCGATGAGGCCGTGGTCGCCGGTGACGTAGTAGATCGTCTCGCCGTCGGGCCCGAGCTCGAGCGTGAGGTAGCCGTAGCGAAACGGCTCGAAGCTGCCGTCGCGGCGCAGCGGCTCGGCGGCGAGGCGCTCGATCAGCTCCAGCTCGCCCGCCTCGGGCTCGAAGCGGAAGAGGTACCCCGACTTCGGGTGCACGCCGAGGAAGCACTGCCACGGCTCATACCACCAGATGTGACGCCAGTTGTAGCCCTGGTGCCCGGGCTTGGTGGTGTCCCACTGCCCGAAGACCTCGCGCCGCAGCGTGGGCTCGGCCAGGGCGCTGAGCTTGTCGTGGTCGGGGTCGTAGAAGCGGATCTCGCCGTCGGCGTTGGTCCAGTAGACCTTGCCGGTGCGTGGGTCGAGGCCGAAGCAGCGGCAGAGGCAGAAATACTGGTCGCCGGCGCCGAGCTCGCCGCCGCGGGACACCCGGCCGTGGTCGCGCACCTGGCCGGTGCTCAGGTCGTGGCTGATGAAGTGTCCGCGTGGCCACGTCAGGCCGTAGAGCCGCCCGCGGCCGGCGTCCATGTGGAAGGTGAGGATGCCCTCCTCGGGCGGGGCCTTGCCCAGGTCGCGGAAGGTGCCGGCGGCGATGTCGTGCTCGATGAAGTGCCCGCCGGGATAAGGCTGGTAGCCCTCGGGGACGATGCCGGGCGACTCGCGGTCGGCCGAGGGGTTGTAGTAGCCGTAGTGCGTGGCGAAGTAGAGCTTGCCCGCGTGCTCGTAGTAGGGCGAGTGGCTCTTGCCTTGCGGGATGGACTTGGTGCCGGCCTCGCCGACGATCTCGCCGATGTCGGCGAGCTCTTCGATGTCGTCGCTGGCCGGGTCGTAGCGATAGACGCGGGCGTAGCTGTCCAGGCCGTGCGAGCAGAGCGTGTAGTAGATGCGCCCGTCGCTGATGAGCGAGGCGGAGTAGAAGTTGGAGTCGCTGAGCTTGAATGCGGAGGTGTAGAGCCTGGCGGTGAGCACGTTGTTGGTCGGCTGCGCGAGCCCGGGCGGTGTGGTGGTGATCGTGGACATGGTGGTCGCCTTGGCGTTGGAGGGGTTGTCGTCGTCGGCTCCAGTGTAGCGGGGCGGTGCGGCAGGTCACATCGCGCGGGATTGTGTATTGAATTGTGAGAGTCGATCGTGCTGCCGCGACGGGGCGCGTGCGCGGAGCCGGGGCCGCCGCAAGGTTTGACGCCCCGACGGCGGAGCTTTAGCATCGCGTCGCGCCGTTTTCATGGGGCTGGACGCATGAGCAAGCACCGCATCGCCATCCTGGGAGCCGGGGGCATCGCGGCCAAGATGCACCTGCCCGGCCTGGCCGCGCTGGCCGAGCGCTGCGAGGTGCGCCTCGTCGCCGGGCGGCGTGAGAGCCGGCTCCGGCGGCTGACGGAGCGGTTCGACGTTGGCGAGTACACGACGAGCTACGACGCCGCCGCGACGCGCGACGACATCGACGCGGTGGTCATCGCCACACCGCATCCGCAGCATGTCTCCTGGGGCATCAAGGCGCTTGAGGCGGGCAAGCACCTGATGGTGCAGAAGCCGCTGTGCGGCGACCGGGCCGAGGCGGACGCCTTTGTCGCCGCCGTCGAGGCCGGCGACCGCACGGTCATGTGCCTGCCGGACTTTTCGCCGGCGATCTACGCGGTGCGGCGCCACATCGGCCAGGGGACGATCGGCAAGGTCACCGGCGCGCGGGCGCGGACGAGCCACGGCGGGCCGGAGGTCTACTACCGCGAGGTCAGCGAGATCTTTGGCGAGGCCGAGCAGGACCAGCTCTGGTTCTTCGACGCCAGCCAGGCGTCGGTCGGCGCGCTGTTCGACATGGGCGTCTACGCGGTGGCCCAGCTCGTGGCGCTGCTGGGCAGCGTGCGCCGGGTCACCGGCCGCACCGCCACGCTGGACAAGCCCACGACGCTGGAGGACACGGCTTCGCTGCTGCTTCAGTTCGACTCGGGCGTGCTCGCCACCGCCGAGACGAGCTGGTGCGACGCGGCCCGGACCTGGCAATGGTCCGTTCACGGCACGGGTGGCAAGTTCACCAAGAACGGCAACGGGCCGGACGAGCTCGTGCTCTCGCAGCCGGAGCGGATGGACAGCGACCACGCGCCGATCGAACATCGCCCGCTCGCCGCCGCCGAGGTCGAGGCCGCCGGCGTCGGCGAGGCCCATGCCCACTGGTTGGACTGCATCGACCGGGGCGAGCAGCCGCCGTTGTCACACGCCTGGGCGGCGCGGCACGTGACGGAGGTGCTGCTGGCCGGGCTGGAGTCGGCGAAGCAGGGCCGGGCGGTGGAGGTGGCGTCCAAGGCGCAGCGGAGCTAGCGCGGGGTTCGGTGATCGGGGATCCGCAGAAAGGCGCAAAGACCGCGGCGGGCGGCGCGTCCTGTATAAAGCCGGGACCGGTGGTCCCGGGGCATCGGCGGCCGGCGATCAAGCGGCGCGGGGCGTTGCCGGCACGCCGGTGTGCCGCCGGTGCTCGCCGGGACGCGCGCCACGATTTGAACTTTCCGCCGGCGGTCGCCTGACGCCGCCGCCCCGGGACCACCGGTCCCGGCTTTATATCGAGCGCGGGGCGCGCGGTGCGGAACCCCGATCCCCGAACCCCGAACCCGCGCTGTATCATCGACGCTTGTTCATCATTTAATCGAGGGAGCTGCCTTGAACGATCAACCCCTGTCCATTCTCGTCATCGGCGCCCATCCCGACGACTGCGACATCAAGTGTGGCGGGGTCGCCGCGAAGTACGCCGCGGCCGGGCATCGCGTGACGTTCGTCTCGGCGACCAACGGCGACGCCGGGCATCACGAGATCGGCGGCGTGGAGCTGGCCCGTCGCCGCCGTGCCGAGGCCAAGGCCGCCGGCGACGTCATCGGCATCGACTACCGCGTGCTGGATTTTCACGACGCCGAGCTCATTCCCGACCTGCACACGCGCAAGACCATCATCCGCGTGATCCGCGAGCTCGACCCGGACCTGGTCATTACGCACCGGCCCAACGACTACCACCCCGACCACCGCTACACGTCGCTGCTGGTGCAGGACGCGTCCTACCTCATCACCGTGCCCAACGTCTGCACCGACACGCCGGCGATGAAGCGCATGCCGGTGATCGCCTACAGCGAGGACCGGTTCCAGCGGCCGTACCCGTTCGCGCCGGACATCGCGGTGGACGTCGACGAGGTGATGGACAAGAAGATCGAGATGCTGCACCAGCACACGTCGCAGATGTACGAGTGGCTGGCGTGGATCGGCGGGCGGATCGACGAGGTGCCCGACGACGAGGCCGGCCGACGCGCCTGGCTCAAGCAGCGTTTCATGGGCGACCAGTTTTTCACCGGCCGCTTCCCGCGCACCGCCAACACCCACCGCGAGCTGCTGGTCAAGCGCTACGGCCAGCAGCGCGGCGAGGCGATTGTCTGCGCCGAGGCCTTCGAGATCTGCGAGTATGGCCGGCAGCCCGACGAGGCGGAGCTGCGCCGGCTGTTCCCGTTCTTCGACTGATGCGGGTTCTATTGACCTTTGAATGGTCGCTTTCACTGCAGGTCGTGGG
>SLDI01000492.1:0-4851 GCA_007125385.1 Phycisphaeraceae bacterium
AGCGACCGGCCAGGCGTTGCGCCACCGCCTGGCGGTGCGCGCCGATGTCGCCCCGGCCACGCAGACCGGCGCCGCACTGGCCGAGGCGCTGATCCAGCGCGACGCGGTCGCGGGCAGGCGGCTGCTGCTGCCGCGCGCCGGGCTCGCCGGGCGCGATCTGCCGGAGCTGCTGACCCGCGCCGGCGGGCAGGTCGAGGAGGTCGTCGCGTACGAGACCCGCCGGCCGGCGTCGCTGCCCGCCGAGGCGGCCGCCGCGCTGCAGGCCCACGAGGTCGATTGGGTCACGTTCACCAGCAGCTCGACGGCCAGGCACTTCGTCGAGCTGCTCGGGGCCCGACGTGATGAGCTGCTGCGCGGCGTGCGCACGGCGTCCATCGGGCCAACGACCTCCGCCACGATGCGCGAGCTGGGCCTGGCGGTGGACGTCCAACCGCCGCAGGCCCAGGTGCGGGCGCTGGTCGAGGCGATCGTGCAGGCCGAGGCCGCACGCGATCCCTGAGCCCATGGCCATATCGGTGGTTTCATTCAAAGGCAACGCAGATGGCAGTGATGCGACTGGACCTGGAGCGGACGGCGGTGCTGATCGTCGACGTGCAGCAGAAGCTGGCGCCGGTGATGCACGAGCGTGAGCGCATGATCGAGCAGGCGGGGCGTCTCGCGGCCGGGGCCGGCGTGCTCGGCCTCGACGTGCTCGTGACCGAGCAGTATCCGCAGGGCCTGGGCCCGACCGTCCCCGGCGTGGCCGAGCGGTTGCCCGAGGCGGCGACGCGGTTCGCCAAGACGCGATTCTCCGGGTGCGTCGGGCCGGTGCTGGAGCACCTCAACGCCGTCGCCGCCCGCTGCGTGGTCGTCGCGGGCATCGAGGCGCACGTGTGCGTGGCGCAGAGCTGCCTGGACCTGGCGGCCAGGGGCTTCGACGTGGCGGTGGCGTGGGATGCCACCGCCTCGCGGCGCGAAGCCGACCGCGAGCCGGCCCTGCATCGGCTGATCCAGGCCGGCGTCATGCCGCTGACGGTCGAGGCGGCGCTGTTCGAGCTGGTGGGCGAGGCCGGCGGCGAGCGGTTCAAGGCCATGCTCGAGGTGGTGAAGTAGCGGCCCGGCGGTGCGGGTTGCGGGGTCAACTTCGGCGAACGCCCGTCCCGAGCTCCGCGAAGGGGGCCCGCCTCCTGTGCTACAATTGTTGATCTATACCGCACCTGGAGCGACGTTCATGGCCGGTCACAGCAAGTGGGCGAACATCAAGCACAAGAAGGCGCGCGAGGACGCCAAGAAGGGCAAGGTCTGGAGCAAGTGCGCCCGGGCGATCATGGCCGCGGCCCGGCAGGGCGGCGGCAACCCGGAGACCAACCTCGCCCTGCGCTACGCCCTGGAGGAGGCCAAGGCCGCGAACATGCCCAAGGACACGCGCGAGAACGCCATCCGCAAGGCCACCGGCGAAGCGGGCGGCGCCGCGTTCGAGCAGGCCGTCTACGAAGGCTACGGCCCGGCGGGGGTGGCGATCCTGCTGGACATCCTCACCGACAACCGCAACCGCACCGCCTCGGAAGTGCGCAAGCTCTTTGAGCGCCACGGGGGCAACCTCGGCGAGTCGGGGTGCGTCGCCTACCTGTTCACCAGCCGGGGGCAGATTTTCGTGGGCAAGGATGGCCCGGGCGAGAGCGAGGAGGCGGTGATGGACGCGGCCCTGGAGGCCGGCGCCGACGACGTCTCCGACGAGGGCGAGGCGTGGCAGGTGCTCACCGAGCCGGGGCGGTTGCTCGCCGTGCGCGAGGCGCTGGAGGCGGGCGGGCTGACGGTGATGTCGGCTTCGGTGACCATGCTGCCGGAGACGACGATGGCGGTCTCGGGCGCCGAGGCAGCCAGGGTGATCGCGCTGGTCGACGCGCTGGAGGACCACGACGACGTGCAGAAGGTGTACGCCAACTTCGAGATCCCCGACGAGGAGCTGGCGGCGCTGGAAGCGTGAGGCGGTTGGTTAGCCACCGATGCACACGGATGAACACGGATGAAGGCAGATATGCGAGGCAGGGTCGTGGGGCGAAGGTGAAGCGGGTGGGTAGATCGTGGGTTTCGCGAAGCCGCGAGCGGCGGCGATCCGGTATCACCTGCTCCTGGTTTCCTGGGTTCCTTATTCCAATTTTCGAGTGCAGGAGTCGGTGAAATGGGTTTCGACGTTGCACGGGGGACGAACATTTCGCACTGGTTGAGCCAGAGCAAGCAGCGCGGGGCCCCACGGCGGGGGTTCTTCACGCGCGACGACGTGCAGCGCATCGCCGAATATGGCTTTGACCACATTCGTCTGCCGATCGACGAGGAGCAGATGTTTGGCGAGGCGGGCGAGCCGGAGGCCGAGGCGTTCGAGCTGCTGGAGTCGGCGTTGGATTGGTGCGGCGAGGCGTCGCTGCGCGTCGTCGTGGACCTGCACATTCTGCGCAGCCACCACTTTCTCGATGCCGACCCGCCGCTGTACACGGACCCCGCCGAGGCCGAGCGCTTCGCCGGTCTGTGGCAGGCGTTGAGCGACCGCCTGCGTGGCTGGCCGGTGGACCAGTTGGCGTACGAGCTGCTCAACGAGCCGGTGGCGCACGAGGCGGGGCAGTGGAACCGCGTGGCCCGGCAGGCGTACGAGGCGGTCCGGCAGCGCGAGCCGGGGCGGCTCATCGTCCTGGGGTCGAACCGCTTCCAGAGCGTCGACACGTTCAACGAGCTGGACGTGCCGGGCGACGACCCGGCGATGATGCTCAGCCTGCACTACTACCGCCCCATGGCGGTGACGCACTACCGGGCGAGCTGGACGCCGCTGCGCGACTACGCCGGGCCCATCCAGTACCCCGGCGAGCCGGTGCCCGCCGAGGAGCTTGCGAAGGTGCAGGACGCGGAGCTGCGGCGGGTGCTCGAGCAGGGCAACAAGCCCGTGGATCGCCAGGCCATGGCGCGCGACCTGGCCCAGCCGCTGGCCAAGCGCGCCGCGACGGGGCTCAAGCTCTACTGCGGGGAGTTCGGCTGCGTGCATCACACGCCCATGGAGATCCGACTGCGCTGGTATCGCGACTTCGTGAGTGTGCTCGAGGAGCACGACATCGCCTGGGCGAACTGGGACTACAAGGGCGGCTTCGGCATCGTCGACGGCGAAGGCCGCGACACCGGCATCGCCGCCGCGCTGCTGGGAGCACGGACATGAGCGAGCGGGTCGGTCTGCTTCTGGATCAGATGGACGCGACGCGGCGGTACACGCACCTCGTGCTCGAGCACGTGCCGGCCGAGCGCTGGTACGACATGCCCGCCGCCGTGGGCTCGCATGTGGCCTGGCAGGTCGGGCACATCGCCTGGGCGCAGGCGAAGGCGGTGGTTGGCGGCGTGTGCGGGCGCGGGCCGTGCGACGCGCTGCCGGATACCTATGGCCAGTGGTTCGGCAAGGGCACGAGCCCGGCACCGCGCCAGCCGGACCATCCCGAGCCGGCCGAGCTGCTCGCGACGCTGGACGCGGTGCAGGCGAGCGCGCTCGAGGCGCTGGGGGCGCTCGACGACGCGGTGCTCGATGAGCCGGCCGGCCACGCCACCGGCCTGATCCATGACAAGCTGGGGCTGGTGATGTGGAGCGTGCGGCATGAGATGCTGCACATCGGGCAGGTGGGCTTGATCCGCCGCGGGCTCGGGATGGCGCCGTACCGCTAGGGGGCAGGGGTGGGGGTGCGGATGTAGGGTGGGTAGAGCGCAGCGAAACCCACCACGCGCGTCAATCGAGGTCCAGATCAACATCAAGCCCGGCCGTACCCCACGTCGCCGGCAGCTCATCTCGGCGCACATACCGGTGCAATGACGAGTAGGGCCAGTCGATGGGCTTGCGAACGTGGCCATGCTTGACGGGGTTGTAGTGGATGTAGTCGATGTGGATCCGCAAGTCCTGCCCGTCGCGGATCAAATGCTCCCAGTAGCGACGCTGCCAAATGTCGCGTTCTCCTCTGCGTTCGCGTGCTGGTGTGACGATCGAGTCGCGGGGCAACGGCCTCGTGAAGGCGGACTTGATCTGCCGCCAGCGCATGGGATAGTTGTCATCGCCCTTTGGCAGTGTCCAGATGGTGTGCAGATGGTCCGGAAGGACCACCATTGCCAGGATTTCGAATGGGTGGCGTTCACGTACGGCCTTAACGGCGGCGCGCAGCAGACCGGTATGTTCGACCAGCAGAAACCGGCGACGGTCCTGAAGCGTGACGGTAAAGAAATAGCTCGCTCCGCCGTGACGCCAGCGACGGTACTGGGCCATCGAAAATCCTCCGGCGCTCGTGGTGGGTTTCGCTCCGCTCTACCCACCCTACATCGGCGCTTCATACGCGCTTGCGCGTGTACATCCACTGGCCGCGGGTGTCGATGACCTGGCGATAGATCGCGGCGTCGTCGTCGCTGAAGCAGCAGAAGATCACGCGCCGGGGCAGCTCGTGGCCTTGGCAGGTGGTGGGCGACGTGGGAGAAGGCGATTTTCGCGGCGCGGTCCTTGGGGAAGCGGTAGACGCCGGTGGAGATGGCGGGGAAGGCGACGCTTTCGCAGCCATGCTCGGCCGCGAGCGCGAGGCTGCGCGTGTAGCACGAGGCCAGCAGCACGTCCTCGCGCGTGTCGCCGAGCTTGGCGCTCTCGTCGCCATGCCAGACGGGGCCAACGGTGTGGATGATGTGCCTGATGCCGCGCGCTTCGAGGTCGAAGGCGGGGGTGATTTTCGCGAGGCCCGTGGGGCAGCCGCCGAGGGTTTTGTTGTGCTCGAGCAGGCGTGGGCCGGCGGCGCGGTGGATGGCGCCGTCGACGCCGCCGCCGCCGAGCAGCGACTCGTTGGCGGCGTTGACGATGGCGTCGACGGC
>SLDI01000167.1:0-16463 GCA_007125385.1 Phycisphaeraceae bacterium
CGCCGCGACCTCGACGAGCTCGCTCGGGAGCTTCACATGGTCAAGGGCAGTGCCGGGATCTATGGCTTTGAGCACATCAGCGAACAGGCCGAGGCCGCCGAGCACGACCTCAGCCGCGCCGACGAGCTCGACCACACCGCCGCCACCATCCACGAGCTGCTCGACATGATCCGCCGGGTGCCCGGCTACGACCCGGCCCGCGAACGCCACGGCCAAGCCTCGACGTCCGACCCATGAAATGTTGCGACCGCGATCGATCGGGTTCCCCCGCTGCGGACCGGCCCTACCCAACCGCGCCCGCCGCGGGTAAGCTGCCACGCGACCACCATCAAGGAACCCCACCATGACGCTCACGCCAGAGCAGGTAAGCCAATTTCACGAGCAGGGGTACACCGCCGCGCCCGCGCTGTTCACGCCTGACGAGGCCCGCGCCATGAAGGCCGAGCTCCTTCGCCTCCAGAACGAAGGCAAGTTCCGCAACGTCAGCACCGAGGGCGACGGCAAGACGCACAGCAGCACGCGACAGAACCTTCAAATCTGCCCGCTGAACCCCCACAGCGACCTGTTCCGCGCCCTGCCCTTTTGCGAGAAGATCACCCGGGCCGTCGCCCAACTCATCGGCGACCCGCTCGTGCTGCACCTGGACCAGGTCTTCCTCAAGCCCGCGCGCCACGGCAGCGGCACCAACTGGCACCAGGACAACGCCTACTTCGGCCTGACCGACCCGACCAAAGGCACCGCCATGTGGATCGCCGTCGACCCGGCCACCGTCGACAACGGCACCATCCACGTCATCCCCGGCTACGCGAGCAGGAAACTCGAGCACCAGCGCGACCCCGAAAGCGACCACCACATCCGCTGCTACCCCCCCGAGGAACTGGCGGTGCCCATCGAGCTGCCCGCCGGCGGCGCCGCCTTCTTCGCCTACGGCACGCCGCACTGCACCCGCGCCAACAACACCGACCGCGACCGCGCCGGCGTCGCGTTCCACTTCCTTAACGGCCAACATCTGGACGACGAAGGACTCGACACCCGCACACTGCTCGGCACATGCCTGACCGGCGACGACGCCACTGGTGGCGAGCGCGAGTACGGCGAGCGCATCGCGGGGACCTGGCCACAACACGTCGAACAGACGCTGACGCGCGAGCCCGCGCTGTAGGCGGATCCTCCACCGTTCAACGCCCGGCCTGGCCCCCGACAAAAAGCCACCACGCCGGCATACCCTTCGGGCCAAGCCGTGCCGTGCGCTCCGGGTCACTGCCGGCTTGCGGCCGGGGGCGGAGCGGTCCGACGCTCCATGGCCGTCAACGTCACGGACAACGGCCGGCGTGGCTCCCGAGGCCGGCGGCGACCGGCGTGGGGGCGCCACCGTGAGCCGGGCGGCGGATTCACGTCCGCGCGGTCGCGGCGTGGGCGTCGAGGATGTGCTCGACGATCGGCTCGACGTTCTGGCCATGCCTGACCTGGGCGAGGATGGTCGGCCCGTCACCGCGCATGGCGGCGGCCTGGTCGGCCATGAGCTTGAGATCCGCGCCGACCGCCGGTGCCAGGTCGGTCTTGTTGATCACCAGCAGGTCCGACTGGGTAATGCCGGGGCCGCCTTTGCGCGGGATCTTGTCGCCACCGGCGACGTCGATGACGTAGATGATGTAGTCCGCCAGCTCGCGTGAGAAGTTCGCGGCGAGGTTGTCGCCGCCGGACTCGACCAGCAGCAGGTCGGGCTGGAACCGGGCCGTGAGCTGCTCCAGCGCCAGGAGGTTGGCGGAGATGTCTTCGCGGATGGCGGCGTGCGGGCAGCCGCCGGTCTCGATGGGGCGGATGCGCTCCGCGTCCAGGGCGTCGTGGCGGACGAGGAACTCGCCATCTTCGCGGGTGAAGATGTCGTTGGTGACCACGGCGAGGTTCATGCGGTCGCGCAGGCGCAGGCACAGCGCCAGCAGCAGGGCGGTCTTGCCGCTGCCGACGGGCCCGCCGATGCCCACGGTGTAGGCTCGCTGGTCGTAGTCGCGAGCCAGGGGTTGGTCGCGATGATGGAAGTGGCCGGGGTGCTCCAGGTGGTCGTGATGCAGCAGAAAGTCGCGTGTGAGCATGTGGTGTTCCTTTGAGTTTGTTTGCGAAACGGCAAGCCGTGGGTTGGTGCGTTCGCAGCGACAGCTCAAACGTCAACTGTGAAACAGCCGCCAGTCCAGGCGGTCGTGGCGGGCGTGGAGGATATCGAGGATCGGGGCGGATTGGCAGGCGTCGTCGACATCGCTGGCGGCGGCGCGTCGGGCGTAGTGATCGAGTCGCGTGCTGAGGCGGTGCTGGATCGCCTGGGCCTTGAGCGGGCCGAGGCGGTCCAGGCGTACGGCCGCGGAGAGCAGGTCGCGCAGCGTGGTGTAGAGCATGAGGCGCTGCGCGGTGGCGCGGTCGATGTCCAGCGCGGCGGTGATGGCGCCAAACAGCGGCGCCAGGTGGCCGTGGAGCTTGCCGGCGACGAGCTCGCCCCGCCAGGCGTGCAGAGCGTCAGGGTCGAACGCCGCGGCCGCGGCGGTGAGCATCGCCTGGCCCTGACCGGTGCTGGCGCGGCGGGCGACGTGGTTGGTCAGCAGCGCGTGGCAGAGGCGGTCGAGCTCACGGAGCCGGGTCACATCCGCGTGCGCGGCGGCGAGCAGGGGCAGTTGAGCCTGCGCCAGGTCGATGAGGCTGGCGTCAATGAACGCTTCGACGGCGTCGAGGCCGTTGACGAAGCGCGCATGGGTCGCGGCCTCGAGCCCGCCGCTGTGGGCGAAGGCGCCCGTGGGGAAGCTCGCGTCGAGCAGTTGCCAGCTCAGCCAGTGGGCGGCGTCGTTCATGAGGGCGATTCTACCGGGCGGTGGTTGCGCTGCGGCTGATGTGGATGCAACGGCTGCGCCAGAATGACGGATCAGCTCATGCGTCGCGCCAGCCGCGACGAGTGACCTCGCGGCGTGACCATTCTCAAGGCACGTGCTCATGCGCTGCGCGCCGGACAGGCACGCCGGTCACCGGCGCGGCGAGGCCGTGGGCCATTTTCAACATGACGAAAGAGTCCGGCGTGGGTCGATCTGACGTCGTGATCGCGGTTTCTCGCGGGATCCAGATCCGTCTGGACACCCGGCCGCAGCCGGCCCCACCGGGGCTGGCACGGGCATTGCGTAATGCTTCCCCCCAGTCGTGCGAAGGGATCGCACGAGCAACACACCGCACCGGCACGGGCCATGGCCTGGCGTGCAGGTGCCTTGCAGGAGCATTGCAATGCGAACGTATCTGCCCGGTCTGCTTGCCGTGGCGGCCGGCCTGACCCTTGCCTCCGCCACGCTCGGCGACGACGCGAGCTCGCGCGTCTCGGGCAACATCGGCACGGAGATCTCCACGCACTTCGTGTCCTACGGCACAGACGTGCATGGCCAGGGCGGCAACTGGAGTCGCCCGTCCGTCTTCGCCTGGAGCGAGGTGACGATCGACTTCGGCCAGTTCGACGCCACCACCGGCGTGTGGTTCGATCTGCGTGACGAGACCGGCCCGCTGGGCGGCGCGATCCAGGAAGTTGACTGGTACATCGGCGCCGGCACCGACATCGACCGCGTCCGCGTCGACGTGGTGTTCCAGGCGTGGCACTACCAACCGGTCGAAAACGTCCTGGACGTCGTCGTCGCCTTCGATGACAGCGATATGATCATCGAAGGCTTCGCTCTGAACCCCAGCGTCGTCGCTCACACACGCCTCTCCGGCGGCACCGGCACCGGTGGCACCGTGTTCGTTCTCGGCGTCGCGCCGGGCTACGACTTTGATCTGGGCGACCACGAGATCAGCCTCGCCGTGCCCGCGAACATCGCCTTCGGCGTGGACAACTTCTTCGCGGACAACGGCTACGGCTACGCGTCCATCGGCCTCGCCGCGGCGATGCCGATGACGTTCATCCCGCCCGAGTACGGCGAGTGGGAGCTGACCGCCAGCACGATCTACTACTTCACCGACTCCGACGCCGTAGGCAACCCGCGCGACAACTTCATCACCGGCGCCATCGGCGTGGCGATGAGTTTCTGAACATTCACAGCCGTCGCAACGGCGCGGCGGCGCAACGCAATCCCGTAGGGAAAGGATCGACCGATGAAGACTTACCGTATGCAGACCATGCTTGCCGCCCTGGCGGTGGCAATGCTGCTGGCCACGGGGCTGGCCCGGCCGGCGGTGGCCGACGATGAGCAAGGCCCGATCAAGGTCGGTGTCCTGCACTCACTGAGCGGGACGATGGCGATCTCCGAGACGTCGCTGCGCGACGTGGTGCTCATGACGATCGACGAGATCAACGCCGACGGCGGCGTGCTCGGCCGGCAGCTCGAGGCCGTGGTCATCGACCCCGCCTCGGACTGGGACCTGTTCGCCGAGAGCGCCCGCGAACTGCTGCTGGATCACGACGTGGACGTGGTCTTCGGCTGCTGGACGTCCGTCAGCCGCAAGGCCGTGCTCCCCGTGTTCGAGCAGCACAACGGGCTGCTTTTCTACCCCGTTCAGTACGAGGGCGAAGAGCAGAGCCCCAACATCTTCTACACGGGCGCGACGCCCATTCAGCAGCTCATTCCCGCGGCCGAGTACCTCATGTCCGAGGAGGGCGGCGAGTTTGAGAAGTTCTACCTCATCGGCACGGACTACGTCTTTCCGCGCACCGCCAACCGCATCCTGCGTGCGTTCCTGATCGACGCCGGCGTGCCTGAGGAGAACATCCGCGAGCAGTACACGCCCTTCGGGCATTCCGACTTCCAGGGCGTGGTCAACCGCATCCGCGAGTTCGCCCGCGATGGGAACACGGCCGTGCTCTCGACGATCAACGGCGACGCCAACGTGCCGTTCTACCGCGAGTTCGCCAATCAGGGGCTCGACCCGTTCGAGGTGCCGATCATGGCTTTCTCCGTCTCCGAGGAGGAGCTGCGGGCGATGGAGAGCGAGGCGCTGGTGGGCCACCTGGCGGCGTGGAACTACTTCATGAGCCTGGACACGGCGAGCAACACGGCGTTCGTCGAGCAGTTTCTGGATTACGCGGAGGCGAACAACCTGCCCGGCGGGCGCAACCGCGTGACGAACGATCCGATGGAGGCGACGTACTTCGGCGTGAAGGTGTGGGCCGAGGCGGTCGAGAAGGCGGGCACGACCGACGTGGACGCGGTGCGCGAGGCGGTCAAGGGCATCGAGTTCGATGCCCCCGGCGGCCCGAAGCAGATGCACGCCGAGAATCATCACACCTGGAAGCCGGTGTACATCGGTGAGATTCTGCCGGACGGTCAGTTCGAGATCATCTGGGAGTCGGACGGCCTGGTTGAGCCGGAGGCGTACAGCCGGTACCTGGCCGACGACGATTGGGTGTACGAGGAAGAGTAAGCGAGCACGATGTCGCGGGGCGGGCGCCGGTCATTGGGCCGCGCCCGCCCCGTTTTTCGCCGAGGGTGGTGCTGGCGTGTTGTCCGCTCATGAAAGCATGGACGCCGAGGCACGGGCGGACAAGCCGCCAGTGGCCCCCTTCCCCACACATACCATCACACATCATGAACGTGATCGAAAAGCTGGGCCGATTCATGCCGATCGCAGGGTTGCAAATCAAGGCCTGGGCCCTTGCGCGGGTGCTGCTTTGTCTGCTGTGTGTCAGTGCATGGGCGGATCGCTCGCTCGGGCAGGAGCTGGACCCGGAGCAGGTCGGCGAGCAAGCCGCGCTGGGCGATGCCGCCGACTCCGAGGAGGTCTTCGACCAGTGGCGCGAGCTGCTGATCGAGATCGACACCACTGGCGGTCGCGCCGAGCGGATGCAGCTTTACGCTGAGCTTGGCCGGGTGGGCGACGGCCGCCTCGTGCCGGCGCTGGAGGCGTACCGCTCCGGGCTGTTGGCGGAGCGCGACGGCCAGCTCGTGATCTATGAATCGCGCGTGCAGGTCGATGAACGCGGCGAGGTCTACCCACTGGTGGACGCCTTCACCGCCGAGCCCGTTGTTGACGACAGCGGCGAGCGCGTTTACGCCGAGGGCTTGGTTGACATGCTTCGCGCCGCTCGCCCGGACCGTCGCCCGATCGGCGAGCTGATGTCCACGCTGTCGCTGCTGCACCCGGACCCGGAGCGACGCCGTCGGGCCATCATCCGCGCCGGCGACCGCGCCGACGCCGACGTGCTGCCGGCGATGAAGGCCCAGCTTGAGGCCGAGTCCAGCCGGCGGTTCGCCCGCTACCTGCGCGAGGCGATCGCGCGCATCGAGCTGGCAACGAGCGATGATCGCGAGGAGCGCCTGGCCGCGGTGGCGACGCTCGAGCAGATCGGCGGTGCCCGCGGCGGCCGCACGCTGCGCGACGCGCTGGAGCAGGCGCAGGCTGGCGACGACGAGGCCCTCGCCGCGGCCGTCGCGTCCGCCATCGCCCGCGTCGACTCGCGTCAGACCCGTCTGCGCTGGCTGGAGCACACCTTTGCCGGGCTCTCCGTCGCCAGCGTGCTGATCCTCATGGCCCTGGGCCTGGCGGTGATCTTCGGGCTGATGGGCGTGATCAACATGGCTCACGGCGAGTTCATGATGATCGGCGCGTTCACCACCATGATCGTCGCCAACCTGTTCCAGGCGCACCTGCCCGCGGCACTGTTCGACTGGTACCTGCTCGCGGCGGTGCCCGCCGCGTTTCTCGTGGCGGCGCTGATCGGCCTGGTGTGCGAGAAGCTCGTCATCCGCCACCTCTACGGCCGACCGCTCGAGACGCTGCTGGCGACGTGGGGCATCGGGCTGATCCTCATGCAAAGCGCCCGCGTCATATTCGGCGACGTCAACCGCATCACGTCGCCCGCCTGGATGCGCGGCAGCGTGGAGATCGTTCACGACCTGTCGCTGCCCATGTACCGCCTGTTCGCCCTGGGCTTCTGCATCGCGTGCGTGGCGATGGCGTGGGCGCTGATTCACAAAACGCGCGGCGGACTGCTGCTTCGCGCCACCGTGCAGGACCGCATGATGGCCTCCTCGCTGGGCGTCTCGACACGCCGCGTTGACGGGCTGACCTTCGCGTTCGGCACGGGGCTCGCCGGGCTGGCGGGCTGCGCGGTGGTCTTCTTCGACAACCTCACGCCGGGCATGGGCCAACGCTACATCGTCGACAGCTTCATGGTCGTCGTCGCCGGGGGCGTGGGCAACATCTTCGGCGCCGTCGCGGCCGGGCTGGGCCTGGGGCTGATCAACCAGTACCTCGAACCATTCACCAGCCCCACCTACGCCAAGGTGATCGTGCTGCTGCTGCTGGTGGTCTTTCTCCAGTGGCGGCCGTCGGGCATCTTCCCCGCACGCGGGAGACTCGCCGATGCATGAGAACACGCTTGAAATGAGCCTCCCCGCCAGCGCCGCGGACCCCGCCACCCGGGCCGTCGACACGCCTGCGCCTGGTGCGACGCAGCAACGCGGCGCGTCCGAGCCGAGCGCCTCGCAACATCCCCCCAAGGCCGACAACGGCCAGGCCACCGCGCCCGCGCTCGCGCAGCAGGTCGACCCGGCCGTGGCGCGCCTGCGCTGCTGGGCGATCATCGGCCTGACGGTCGTGGCGGTCGTGCTGCTGCCGGCGCTGCACTTGCTGGACATCATCGAGGCCCACCACGTCAACCGCATCGGGCGCTACCTCTGTTTCGTGCTCGTGGCGCTGGGCATTGACCTGATCTGGGGCTACACCGGCGTGCTGTCGCTGTGCCAGGCGCTGTTCTTCTGCCTCGGGGGCTACGCCATCGGCATGCACCTGAGCCTGCCCGCCGGCGGGGGCGACGTGCGCCCGGAGTACAACAATATCCCGCAGTTTTTCCATTACAGCGACGTGACAACGCTGCCGCTGTTCTGGCAGCCGTTCAGCTCGTTGACCGTCGCGCTCGCGGCGGGGTTGCTCGTGCCGGCCGCGGTGGCGGCGGTGCTGGGCTTTTTCATCTTCCGCAGCCGCGTACGCGGCGTCTACTTCGCCATCCTCACGCAGGCGATCGCCTGGGCGGCGTTCCTTGCGTTCAACCGCAACGACATGCTGCTGGGCGGGACCAACGGCCTGACCAACTTCAACCGCGCGCTGAACCAGGAGACCGCGTGGGTGCTCGGGCTCTACCTCGCCACCGTCGCGTGCATCGCCGGCGCGATCCTCGCCTGCCGGCACGTGACGCGCAGCCGCTTCGGCCGGCTCATGGTCGCCATCCGCGACAACGAGTCGCGCCTGCGCTTCGCCGGCTACCGGCCCGAGTACGTCAAGGTGCTCGTGTTCGCGTTCGCCGGCCTGCTCGCGGGGCTCGGCGGAATCCTCTACGTGCCTCAGAACGGCATCATCACGCCCAACCTCATGCGCGTCGAGGACTCGATCTGGATGGTGATCTGGGTCGCGCTGGGCGGGCGCGGGCGGTTGTGGGGCGCGGTGTTCGGCGCGATGGTCGTGGCGCTGAGCTACTCGATGCTCACCAGCGACCTGCCACGCGCCTGGCCTTTCATCCAGGGCGCGATGTTCATCGCGGTCGTGCTGCTGTTTCCCATGGGGCTCGTCGGGCTGTGGGACCGGCTGGAGAAGGAGGTCGCCGCCGGGCGCAGCGTGCTGCGCGTCGTGATCGCCACGGTGATTGCCTTCGCCTTCGTCGTCGCCGAGTCGCGTGGGTGGATTGGCCAGGCGATGCGCTGGCCGGACGTGCACTTCGACTGGCCCTGGTGGCTGCTCGCTGCCGCGCTCGTGGCGCTGCTCGCTGCCGCGCTCGTGGCGCTGCTCGCTCGCCGCGCGGCCGTCGCCGCCATCCCCATGGGCCTGATCGGTGTGATCTTCCTCGCCGACGCCGTCGGCATCATGCCCGCGCGGCTCAACGCCCCCGCCATCTTCGGCCTGCACTGGAAGTACGTGCTGCTGATCGCCGGCCTGGCGCTCGTTGCCGGGTACTACGCGCTTCAACAGGGCGGGCCCCTCCGCATCAACATCGCCGCCAACGTCAACAGCCTCAGCCGCTCGCTGGGCATCAGCCAGGAGCCCGCACGATGACCCCCGCCACCGCCACCCACGAGCACGCAGCGCACAAGCCCCGCGTCGAGGTTGAGCCCGACTACCATCGCGAGAACCCCGAGCTGTGGTTCCTGCTCTACTTGCAGAAGATCGTCGTCGAGTTCGACGGCTTCCGCGCCCTGGACATCGACGCCCTGGGCATTCAGCACAACGAGCTGCGCGTGATCATCGGCCCCAACGGCGCGGGCAAGACCACCCTCTGCGACGTCGTCAGCGGCAAAACCTTGCCCACCGCCGGCGAGGTCTACTTCAACCGCAACCGCATCACCGGCATGAGCGAGTCGCAGATCGCCCAGCGCGGCGTGGGCCGCAAGTTTCAGACGCCCACCATCTTCGACTCGCTCACCGTCTACGAAAACATGGAGCTCGCCCTGCCCACGCGCCGCAGCGTGTGGCGCAACCTCTGGTCACGCGAGACGCCCGAGCAGCGCGACCAGATCCTCGCTTTGCTCGAGCGCGTCGGGCTCATCGCCGCGCTGCACAGCCCCGCTCAGCAGCTCAGCCACGGGCAGCGCCAATGGCTGGAGATCGCCATGCTCATCCTCGCCCGCCCCAGGCTGCTGCTGGTCGATGAGCCCGCGGCCGGTTTGAGCGACGAGGAGACCGTCCGCACCGCCGAGCTGCTGCTGGAGCTGCGCGGCGAGCAAACCATCATCGTCATCGAGCACGACATGGACTTCGTCCGTCAGCTCGACTCGCGCGTGACCGTGCTCAACGAAGGCCGCGTCCTCGCTGACGGGCCCATGCAGAAGGTGCAAAGCGACCCCGCCGTCATCGAGGCCTACCTCGGGCGATAAGCGCCCTGCCGCAAAGGAACCCGCCATGCTCTCTGTTACCGACCTGTCCTACTCCTACGGCTCCGTCAAGGCGCTGGACCGCATCAACATGACCGTCGCCCCGCGCAGCATCACCTGCATCCTCGGGCGCAACGGCGTGGGCAAGACGACGCTCATGAAATCGCTCATGGGCGTGCTCCGGCCGGACGCCGGCTCCATCGCACTGCGCGAGCGCGACATCGCCCGCTGGCCCGCCCACCGCCGCACGCGCGCCGGGCTCGGCCTCGTGCCCCAGGGCCGGCACATCTTCCCCAAGCTCACCGTCGAGGAGAACCTGCGCATCGGCCTTCAGGGCCGGACCGACCGCCAGCGCAGCATCCCCGAGCACATCTACGAACTGTTCCCCGTGCTCAAGCAGATGGGCTCGCGGCGCGGCGGCGATCTGTCCGGCGGGCAGCAGCAGCAGCTCGCCATCGGCCGGGCGCTCGCCGGCGACCCGCGCGTCCTGCTGCTCGACGAACCGACCGAGGGCATCCAGCCCAACATCATCCAGCAGATCGGCCAGGTGCTGCGCCGCCTCGTCGACGAGATGGCGATGACCGTCGTGCTCGTTGAGCAATATCTGGACTTCGTGCGCGAAATCGGCGATCATACGTACATTCTCAGCAGTGGCCGCGTCGTCGAGGAAAGCCCTGCCGACCAGATCACCAGCGACATGATTCGCCAACACCTGAGCGTCTGACAAGGAGCCTCGCCCATGCTTCGTTGCTTTGTCACCAGCGCCGTTGCCGCGCTCGCCCTCGCCGCCCCGGCGCTGGCGCACCCGCATCCGGAAGGCCAGGGCCACGAGCATCTTGGCCCCGTGGAGACCGCGGTGCACATGCTCACCAGTCCCGGGCACCTGCTTTTCGCGGTGGGCGTGACGCTGGGTTGCGCGGCCGTGCTCGTCGCGGCCGCCTGGCGCCGTCGCGCGCGACGTGCTGCCGCGTCGTCGCCCGTCGCAACACCCGAGGCCTCATGATCGCCCCGACGCCCAGCCCCGCCGTCGCCGCGCCGCGTGCCGTGCTCGCTGCGGCACCGCATCGCGACGCACCACCGCCTGCCGGCCGGGGCTGGGTCGAGGTCAATGAGCTGTGTGGTCGATCGCGTGCCACGCGCCTGCGCGCCCACCAGCCGCTGCGCCTGCTCGCGCCGCGCAGCTTTGAACGCGCCGCGTGCCTCTGCGTCAGCAGTTTCGGCGGCGGGCTCGTCGCGGGCGACCATTTGCACCTGGACGTGACGCTCGGGCGCGCCTCGCGCTGTTTGGTCACCACGCAGGCCTCGACCAAGGTCTACCGCCCCACCGCCGCGCACGCCGGCGCATCGCAGATCATGCACGCCCACGTCGCCGACGACGCCCTGCTCGTGGCCTGGCCCGACCCGATCACCTGCTACGCCCACGCGATCTACGAGCAGCGCCAGCGCATCGAGCTGGCACCGCACGCCAGCGCGCTCATCGTCGACTGCCTGACCAGCGGCCGCCGCGCCCACGGCGAGCATTGGGCGTTCGATCGCTACATCAGTCGCAACGAGCTCGTCGTCGCCGGCCGTACGCGCGCGCTCGACACGCTGCGCCTCGACCGCGCCGACGGCCCGCTCGACGCCCCGTTCCGCATGGGCGGGCACGCCTGCTACGCCAGCGTCATCGCCGCGGGCCCGCTGCTCGCCGGGCTCATCGAAACCGTTCGCCGTCACGCCCACGCCGCCGTCCCCACCCCCGACGCCGCGACCATCGCCGGCGTCAGCGACATCGACACCGACGGCGACCTGCCTGCGCTCACGCTGCGCGCCGTCGCTCACGACACCACGACGATGCAGACCTTCCTGCGCCAATGCCTCGCCGACGTCGCGCCGCTGCTGGGTGACGCGCCGTGGCACCGCAAGTGGTGAGCACCCGCTGGAGTACGAAGATGCACCTGACACCACGCGAGATTGAGAAGCTCATGCTGCACCAGGCCGGCGCGCTGGCACAGAAGCGCCTCGCCCGCGGCGTGCGCCTCAACGCGCCGGAAGCCGTCGCCCTGATCAGCACGCAGTTGCACGAGCTGATTCGCGACGGCCGCAGCGTCGCGGAGCTGATGGACCTCGGCCGGCAGATGCTGGGCCTGCGCCAGGTCATGCCGGGCATCGCGGAACTCGTCGGCGAGGTGCAGGTGGAGGGCACGTTTCCCGACGGCACCAAGCTCGTGACAGTGCATGAGCCGATCGTCCAGGAGGATGGTGACCTGGCGCTGGCGTTGTATGGCAGCTTCCTGCCCGTGCCCGCGCTGGACACCTTTGACGCCGTGGACGACGACGAGCGTGCCTGCGTGCCCGGCCAATACCAGCCGGCCGAGGGCACCATCGAGCTCAACGCCGGCCGCGACGCGATCGACCTCAGCGTCACCAACACGGGCGACCGGCCGGTGCAGGTCGGCAGCCACTACCACTTCATCGAGACCAACGCCGCCCTGCGCTTCGATCGCGGCAGGGCCTACGGCCGACGCCTGGACATCCCCGCCGGCGCCGCCGTGCGCTTCGAGCCCGGCGAGACACGACAGGTCCAGCTTGTCGAGATCGCCGGCCAACGCGTGATCCGCGGCGGCAACGCCCTGGCCACCGGCAGCGTCAACGCACGCAATCTCCAGGCCGCCATGCAACGCGTCGAGCAGGCCGGCTTCGAGCACCAGCCCGCCGTCGAGCAATAAGCACACCACCCAACGCGTGCTCATCCGCGGCCACGCCCCAAGGGAACACACACCATGGCTCACCGCATGCAACGCCGCGCCTACGGCCACATGTTCGGCCCCACCACAGGCGACCGCGTCCGCCTCGGCGACACCGCGCTCACCCTCGAGGTCCAGCACGATCACACCGTCTACGGCGACGAGTGCAAGTTCGGCGGCGGCAAGGTCCTTCGCGAAGGCATGGGACAGGCCGCCACCGTCGACCCGGACCACGCCCTCGACTGCGTCATCACCAATGCTCTGGTCGTCGACCACACCGGCATCTACAAGGCCGACGTGGGCATCAAGACCGGCCGCATCGCCGGCATCGGCAAGGCGGGCAACCCCGACGTCATGGACGGCGTCAGCCCCGGCATGACCGTCGGCGTCACCACCGAAGCCATCGCCGGCGAAGGCCTCATCCTCACCGCCGGCGGGATCGACAGCCACGTCCACTACATCTGCCCGCAGCAGGCCGACGAAGCCCTCGCCTCGGGCGTGACCACCTTCATCGGCGGCGGCACCGGCCCCGCCACCGGCACCTGCGCCACCACCTGCACACCCGGCGCCCATCACATCCGCCTCATGCTCCAGGCCACCGACGCCCTGCCCATGAACTTCGGCTTCCTCGCCAAGGGCAACAACGCCGCCGGCGCCGGCCTGGCCGAGCAACTCGCCGCCGGGGCGCTGGGCTTCAAGCTCCACGAAGACTGGGGCACCACCCCCGCCGCCATCGACGCCTGCCTCCGCGTCGCCGACGAGCACGACGTCCAGGTCTGCATCCACACCGACACGCTCAACGAGTCCGGCTTCGTCGAAACCACGCTCGCCGCGATCAACGGCCGCACCATCCACACCTACCACAGCGAAGGCGCCGGCGGCGGCCACGCGCCCGACATCCTCCGCGTCTGCGGCCACGACAACGTCCTGCCCAGCTCCACCAACCCCACACGCCCCTACACCGTCAACACCGTCGACGAGCACCTGGACATGCTCATGGTCTGCCACCACCTGGACAAGACCCTGCCCGAGGACGTCGCCTTCGCCGAGAGCCGCATCCGCGGCCAGACCATCGCCGCTGAGGACATCCTCCACGACCTTGGCGCCATCAGCATCATGGGCACCGACGCCCAGGCCATGGGCCGCGTCGGCGAGCTGATCACCCGCACCTGGCAGACGGCCGACAAGATGCGCCAGCAGCGCGGCCCGCTCGCCGAGGACAGCGACGCCCACGACAACCATCGCATCCGCCGCTACGTCGCCAAGTACACCATCAACCCCGCCATCGCGCACGGCATTGCCGACGTCGTCGGCTCCGTGGAGGTGGGCAAGCTCGCCGACCTTGTGCTCTGGAAGCCCGCCTTCTTCGCCGCCCAGCCGGAGATCGTCATCAAGGGCGGGTTCATCGCCTACGCCCAGATGGGCGACCCCAACGCCTCGATTCCCACGCCCCAGCCGGTGATGATGCGACCCATGTTCGGCAGCTTCGGCCACGCGCCGGGTGCGACGTCGCTCGCGTTCGTCAGCCGCGCGGCGCAGGAGCAGGGCGTCGGCGCGCGCTACGGCCTGGCCAAGGCGACGCACGCCGTCGCCGGCTGCCGCAGCGTACGCAAGCACGCCCTGCCCTTGAACCACGCCACGCCCCACATCGAGGTCGACCCCGAGACGTACGAGGTCCACGCCGACGGCCAGCACCTGACCTGCGCCCCGGCCGAGCGACTGGCGCTGGCGCAGCGGTACTTCCTTTTCTAGGCCCGGCTTTTGACCACGCCGGTGACGGCCTACACCGGCTTCCGCGCCGCCGTCTGCGAGAGTGAAGATCGCCCGGCGATCGTGCACACCGGCTTCTGGGGCTGCGGGGCGTTCGGCGGCAACCGCCGGCTGATGCCGATGCTCCAGGCAATGGTGGCGACGGTGGCGGGCATGCAGCGGCTGGTCTGTCACGCCCTGGACAACCCGGTCATCGAGGCGCTGGAGCGGACTGGCGCCGGCGCGTGATGCAGGGCGAGCAGGGGCGGGCGATCGGCAGCGGGCTGTCGACGGTCGTGGCAGGTCTCGTCACGGCTGCGCTGTGGGCGTTCGGTGACCCCATGCTCGGCGCGATGGTGGCGGCAGGGGTCGCCAGCGTCGCGACGTGGGCGGGCAGCGAGGCCTGGCTGGCGTGGCGACGACGACGTCCACGCCGCGGCGCAGGGCGGCCACCTGCGGGTTCTGATTGACGCCGCCAAAGATGACCGTGCCGGTGATGGGCAGGTTTCGGCCGTAGTCCTTGAAGTCGTCGGCGATCTGGCTGGCGAGCTCGCACGCGGGGCACAGAACGAGGCAGCGCGGGCGCTTTTTCGCGCCGTGGACGGGGCGTGTGCCGGCCGGGCGATGGAGCACGGGCAGCGCGAATGCGGCTGTCTCGCCCGTGCCCGTCTGGGCGCTGCCGAGCACATCCCGGCCACCGAGGGCGTGGGGAATCGTCTGGGCTTGGATGGGGGTGGCGACGC
This sequence comes from Phycisphaeraceae bacterium, assembly GCA_007125385.1. Lineage (GTDB taxonomy): Bacteria > Planctomycetota > Phycisphaerae > Phycisphaerales > Phycisphaeraceae > SKPT01. The sequence continues at coordinate 15,037 of SLDI01000167.1, forward strand.
TGTAGCCTTCGGCGGCGACAGCCCGGAGGCTCGGAATGCACACCGCAACGGGATCAACGCGTGCCGAAGGACAACCGGTCGATTGCATCGTGGCTTTCAGATTGCCGACATGACCGAACCGCCCGCGATGGAAACGTTCCCGGGGCCGCTGCCGCGTTTCGAGCCGGGGCAGCTCGTGCCGCACCGGCGGTACGGCCAGATACCAGGCGAGGATGGCCAGTCGCTCGTCGATGCCGGCGGTCCCCTTTTTGTGTGGGTCAGGGGCCGTCCAGCCAGGGCCGCGAAGCAGAGCTCGGGATGACATTCACGGATGATGGGGCGGGCTCCGGTCTTGCGTCGCAGGAACGGATCCACCTCGTGGATCTTGGCCATGATCGACCACGCCTGGATGGACAGGCCCCGGCCGGTGTACTGGTGGTTGATACGGCTGGCCCGGGTGTGGTTGTGTGCCTTCAAAGCAGCGCGGCAGGGTGGCCATAACACGCGGTTGCGAGCCGGGCCCAGCAACTCGCGGGCCGCCACATCGCAGGCGCGGCGGCCGGGTGAGTCCTCCAGGAGGCCGATGCGGATGTCGATCAGGATGCGGCGGGCGTGGCGGCAGGCTTGCCACAGCTCGGCGATGGTGTCGTGCCGCTGGGCGTGCAGCTCGCCGGCCTGGTCAGCCACGACGGCGATCCAACCGCTGCGGCAACCGTCGACGCCGACGGCGTGGCAGGTTGAGGCGAGCTGGGTGGGAGGCAGGTCCATCAACTCGCGGTACGGCTCGGTGGACTGGTTCAAAGGCTGCCGCGACGGAGGCTGCCGTCGCCGAAGCGCTGGACGACGCGGTCCATGGCGGCGTCGAGGCGCTGGCGTCGCTCGCGCTGCTCGTCCGCAACGAGGTCAAGTTGCTGCTGGGCCGCATCGGTGAGGCGAGGCAACAAAGGAGTCCGCACGCCTGTCACTGCCCCAACAGCTCCAGCCGCTTTATCGCCTCGCGCTTGCCCAGGCCCCGGATCGCCGCCCAGCCGGCGAGCTGCCGGGAGGGCACAACACGGGTGGTATGCTGGGTACGAGTCCGTGCCAGCCTGTTCACCCTCGTATTGGAGGGGGCCATCATGAAGAACGTCGAGATGTCCGTTGACGGCGATATCAGCGCCGTCATGATCGGCTAACTCGTATTCCTCGGCCAATCGAACTTCAGCATTGCTTCCAGGAATGCCGGGCGGGTATATTGATGGTTCCGCCGGCCGCGCCGGGTTGGTCGGGGCTTGATCCACTTTTTGAGGGGGAGTGATGTTCAAGAGCAGGCAGCGAACCGGGGCAGACGCCGTCACTTCCCGGCCGGGACACCGGACGCTCATCCTGGCGCTCGCCGCCGCGGGGTTGGCCCTGGGCCCAGTGTCCCGGGCCGGCGCGGAGGACGACGTCTATCACTGGACGAACCC
>SLDI01000085.1:0-4842 GCA_007125385.1 Phycisphaeraceae bacterium
CGCGCACGCCGCAAGGCCCGCTGTCTCGCCCATCGCCGGCTCCGGTGTTCATATGAACGGCCGTTCATCGCGATCGCCAAAGGAAAGCCCGCAGTTGGGGGCATACCGCGGGCCTTCCGACGAGAAGGAGCGGCCGAACGTCGGCCAGGCTCACCTGATTCGTCGTGGCCCGGCCCCCGCACCTTACGGGCCGAACGGAAAAATCTGCGGGTCTGCCTCACCCCGGCCGGGCGGCTGTAAGGGCCGTGCCGATCGCCGACCCACTCCCAGACGTGCGTCTCGGTGCAGGAGCCAGCCATGGCCAATCGCTTCGTCCGCCTCCCCGACACCGCCGGCCGCCGGCGACTGACATCGCGGCGGGGCGGCGCTCAGCCCGCGGCGCGGCGGGCGGCGAGGGGGTCGGTGCTCGATGTGGCGGCGGCGGTGGCCAGCGGCAGCGTGATGTGGAAGCTGGCGCCCTGGCCGGGGGTGGAGTCAACGGTGATGGATCCGCCGGCCTTGGTGACGAGGTCGCGGCAGATGCACAGGCCCAGGCCGGTGCCCTTGTGCTGTTCGTTGTCAAAGGCGGGGTCGGGCTGATCGTCGGCGTGGTGGGCGGGCTCGTGGGTGACGAAGGGCTCGAAGAGGCTGTCGATGAGGTCGGGGGGGATGCCCGGGCCGGTGTCGACCACCTCGACGCGGGCGGTGCGGCCGTCGGGCAGGCTGTGGCCGCGGATGGTGAGCCGCCCGCCGCGTTTTCGCATGACCTTGCGGGCGTTGAGGATGAGGTTGAGCAGGACCTGCTGGAGATTCAGGGGGCTGATGGCGAGGTTGATCTCGGGCAGCTCGAGGTGCAGGTCGATGCCGTCGCGTCGAGGCTCGCGGCCGAGGCAGGCCAGCGTCTCGTGGACGACCTCGGGCAGGCGGGCGACGGCCGGCTCGTCCTCGTCGCGTGCGAAACCCAGCAGCGACGAGGAGATGCGCGAGGCGCGATCGGCGCCGTGCAGGGCCTTTTCGATCGCCTTGTGCATCAGCTCGTGGTCGTCGGGGTTGGCCAGGGCGAGCTGGGCGTAGCTGATGACGGGGGTGAGGATGTTGTTGTACTCGTGGGCGATGATCGTGGCGATGGTGCCCAGCGTCGCCAGGCGGTGCGAGCGCGTCAGGCCATCGCGCACCTGCTCGAACTGCTGCTCGAGATCGTTGAAGTGATCGAGCAGGCGGTCGACGCGGGCGACGTCGTCGGGCCTCGGCGGCTGGGGAGGATTGGGCGACATGACAGCTCCTCGTTTTCACCTATCGGGTGTGAGGGTGGCGGGACTTAAAGGAGGCGGTTGCGGAATGCGGAATACGGAATGCGGCATTGGGCCTCGACACAACCTCCGTCGCCCCCGCCCTGGTCGGCATGGCGTGTTGCCGGGCACGCGAGCGGTTGGTAGGTTGGCGCGATTGTGACGATTGTGAGGCATGTGATGGCAGAGCATCTGGAGCTGGTGGGGGCGGATTTGCGTGTGCGGGCGCGTGACGGGGAGCTTGCCGGCCGGCCGGTGGACGAGTCGACGCGCACGCTGGGGCAGTTGCAGGGACTGTTCGCGGACGAGCAGGCGCGGGCGGCGATGGACCAGGACACGCTGGTGTACCGCGTGCTGCGTCATCATCCGGTGGCGGAGGGCACCGCCGGCGGCTTGTTCTTCGGCACGAGCTTCGTGCAGCCCGGGCGGGTCGGGGACGAGTATTTCATGACGCGGGGGCATTTCCACAGCCGGATCGACGCGGCGGAGTATTACTGGTGCATCGCGGGTGAGGGGGTGCTGGTGCTGATGGACGAGGCGCGTCGCTGCTGGGGCGAGCGGCTGGAGCCGGGCACGGTGCACTACATCCCCGGGCGGGTGGCGCATCGGCTGGCGAACACGGGCGACGCGGAGCTGTGCGTGGGCGCGTGCTGGCCGGCGGATGCGGGGCATGATTACGCGTCGATCGCCCAGCGCGGCTTCTCGGCGCGGCTGCGATGCGTGGACGGCGCGCCGGCACTTGTCGAAGCGGGCTCTTAGGGCAAAGCCATGCAGATCGAACGACTGATGGTCGAGGGCGATCGCCTGCTGGTGCGCGCCAGCGACGGCACGACCGCGCCGTTGCAGTTGATGGGCGTCCGCCTGGCGTCGGCGGCGATGCGCGAGGACTGGACGCGCGAGTTGATCGACTGGCTGCCGACCTATCGCCGCCACGGCATGAACGCGGCGGTGGTGTTCTTCCAGGGCAGCAGCGGCGGGTGGACGCATCCGACGCCTGACCCGCCACGCAGCGAGCAGGGCCTGACCAACGCGGCGAGCTTCTGCGAGCGAGGCGGGGCCTACGTCTACGAGCCGGACTTTGCGCGGCAGTGTCGGCAGGCGGCGTTTCACATCGATCGCGATTACGCGGTGGACGAGCGGATCGGCGGGCGGATGCGGCGGATCGTGCGCGCGATGGCGGCCGAGGGGATGTTCGTCGTGGTGGGGCTGTTCTACTTCCGCGTGTTCCAGGAGATGAGCGAGCCAACGCTGGCGCGTTACGACTTCCGCCGCGCCGCGCGGCGCGCGGCGGAGTATCTGCGTGGCGAGCGGAACGTGCTGTGGTACCCGTACAACGAGTTTCACTCGCACCCGCGGTCGTACGGGCCGGCGGTGGTGCCCGAGCATGAGATCGCCGACGAGATCAAGGCGGTCGATCCGAACTGGCTCGTGGGCGGGGCGGGCGAGGGGCTGGACGTGGTGATGATCGATGGCGGCGGGTATTTCTTCGATTACGCATCGGATCGGCCGGTGATGAACGTCGAGACGTTCGGCTGGGGCGCGGGGGGCAACGATCGATTCAGCGGGCGGTGCGAGCGGCACGGCATCTGGGACGAGGGCCCCGCGACGGTCAGCCCGGCGCAGGGCACGGCCCCCGATCGGCCGGCGACGAAGCAGGACTTCTATGCCGAGCTCGACGGGGCGAGGCGTCGGCCGAGTTACCATCTGTTCGCGCACTTCCAGGGCTGGCATCAGGGTTCGCATCCGCGCTGCTGGGCGCAGAACTTCATGGGCATGAGCCCCGGGGCGCCGGACGGGCCGGCGGTGCGCGGGCTCAACATGCACAACCCGGCGTCGCCGGCTTATGCGCAGGCGGTGCTCGTGGACGACGACAACCAGGGCCGGGGCGTGGCCGGCTCGCGCGGGGTGCGGTGGTATTGGCGCGCGGTGCGTGAGCGCTATGGCGAATGGCGCCTGGCCGAGGCCCCGACGCGGAAGGATTGACGGGTCATGGCGAGCCCCTGGCTGCTCTTGCCACAGGAGCGGGTGACGACGGGCGAGAAGCGGCGCGGGCTGCGCTGGCTGATGCTCGATGGCGTGGCGTCGCAGACGATGGGGTCGCTCACCGGCGGGGCGTTTTTGGTGGCGCTGGCGCTGCTGATTGGGGCGTCGAACGTGGTGATCGGGTTGCTGGCGGCGATCGGGCCGGCGACGCAGGTGCTTCAGATTCCGGCGATCTTCCTGGTCGACCGCCTGCGCGTGCGCAAGGCGCTGGTGGTGGTGAGCTGCTTCCTGGGGCGCTTGGCGCTGCCGGCGGTGGGGCTGCTGCCTTTCTTCGCGCCGGCGGAGGCTCGCGTGCCGCTGCTGGTGATGCTGTTGGCGATCTACTTCGGGCTCGGCGCGATCGCCGGTTGCAGCTTCAACTCCTGGATGCGCGACTTCGTGCCCGAGCGCATCATGGGGCGGTACTTCTCCAAGCGGATGGCGCTGGCGGTGGCGACCGGGGCGACGATCAGCTTCGCGGCGGGCCTGGCGGTGGACGGCTGGGGGCGGACGGCCTACGCGGAGGCGGGGATCTTCACGATCCTGTTCACCGTCGGCGGTGTCGCAGGGCTGGTCGGCTGCTTCTTTCTCTCACGCATCCCCGAGCCACGCATGCCCCGACGCGACGACCGCGGCCTGCTGGGCGTGCTCAGCGAGCCGTTCCGGCACGCGAACTTCCGCCGGCTGATCTTCTTCCTGGGCTCGTGGAACTTCGCGGTGAGCCTGGCGGGGCCCTTCTTCGTCGTGTACATGCTCCGCCGCGTCGAGCTGAGCATGACAGCGATCATCCTGCTGTCGGTGGCGGCGCAACTGGTGAACGTGGCGTTTCTGGGGATATGGGGACGGCTGGCGGATCGGTTCTCGAACAAGAGCGTGCTGGGGGTGTCGGGCACGCTGTTCGTGCTGGTGTTTCTGATGTGGCCATTCGTGACGCTGCCGGAGCGCTGGGGCGGGACGATTCCGCTGCTGGTGACGATTCACCTGTTCTCGGGGATGAGCGCCGCCGGGGTAGCGCTGTGCACGGGCAACGTGGCGCTGAAGCTTGCGCCGCGGGGGCAGGCGACGGCTTACCTGGCGTGCAACGCGCTGGTGTGCGGGATGGCGGCGACGTTCGCGCCGATCCTGGGCGGGCTGGCGGCCGACTTCTTCGAGCATCAGCAGCTCAGCATGCGGCTGAGCTATGAGCATCTGTTGCGGCCGGATTGGGCCATGACGCTGCCGGCATTCGAGCTGCGCGGGCTGGACTTCCTGTTCGTGATCGCGTTTTTCGCGGGGCTTTACGCGCTGCATCGCCTGCTGGCGGTGCAGGAGGTGGGCGAGGCAGGCCGGCGGGCCGTGGTGTTGCAGCTTTACCGCGAGGCGCGGCGGGGGCTGCGCGACGTCTCGAACATCGAAGGGCTGCGCATGCTCACCTACTTCCCCTACGCCGTGCTCTCGGGCGTGGTGGGGCGGCTGCGGGGCAAGGGCGGGTGAAATTCAAAATTCAGAATTCAGAATTCAGAATTCAGAATTCAGAATTCAGAATGCAGAATGCAGAATGCAGAATGCAGAA